>CAYFNP010000105.1:0-3515 GCA_964344425.1 uncultured Bifidobacterium sp.
CTCGGCGCGTTGCTCCCAGTACACGAACGCGATGCCGAGCAACGCGCCGAGGAACCAGTCATGCCGTTGCATCTCTTCAAGATCGACGTCATCCGTGTGACGGTGCCGCTCGTCGCCTTCGCCGGAACGATCATCTACGGCGCCAATGCCTTCATACCACTCTTCTTGCAGGCGGTCACGGGCGTGTCACCCACGAAGTCGGGGCTGTTGTTGGTGCCGATCATGGCCGGCGTCACGACGGCCAGCATCGGCACGGGACGGCTCACCACGCGGTCGGGCAAGTATCGCCACTGGCCGATACTCGGCGCGAGTTCACTGACGATCGGAATGGTTCTGCTGTCGGCCATGTCCGACAGTGGCGCAGGCATGGCATCGGCGTTGATCGGCATGGTGTTCGTCGGTTTGGGAATCGGCAGCATCATGCCGACATGCACGCTCGCCACCCAGAACGCGGTCGACTGGCAGGACCTGGGTGTCGCAAGTGCGGCGATCACGTTCTTCCGCACGCTCGGCGGCGTCGTCGGACTTGCGACGTTCGGTGCGATCCTCAACTCGCGCATCACCGGCAAGGTCGACAAGACGTTGTTGCGAGCGCCACGAAAGATCAAGACGATTCCCGACGTCGCGCTGCGCAACCAGGTACTCGACGTTCTCGGCAACGGCATCACCTTCCTCTACAAGGTGGCGATTCCCGTTGCAATTCTCGTCATCATCATCGCGGTACGGCTGCCCGACCGTCCGTTGCGCCAGACCACGGGCGCAACCGTCGCGGTCAGCGACTGACAGCGATCACTCGCCCGCGGCTTTCGGCTCCTTGGGCAAACCGAGCACGCGCTCACCGACGATGTTGCGCTGGATCTGACTGGTTCCACCCCAGATCGTCTCGGAGCGCGAGAAGAAGAACGCCGACATCATCGGGCTGACCGGATATCCAGGGCGACGCTTCTCGCGCGCGGTTCCCGGCCAGGTTCCCTGACCCGAACCGACGTCGACGAGCACCGACTCGGTGCCGAAGATGTCGAGCGCAAGCTCCATGGCTTCCTTGTGCATTTCGGACCAGAACATCTTGTTCGATGCTCCGAGGGCAGCCACTCCGAGGTCCTTCGACTTGTTCAGCGTCGCGGTGAGCGAACGCAGACCGTTGATGCGCAGAATCTGGATCTTGGTGTAGAAGCGCATCAGCCTCTGGCGGATGAGCGGGTCGGAGATGGCGCCGTTGCGTTGTGCCTGTGCGCGCATCATCTTGTATTCCTCTTCGAACCGGCGGTAGCCGGTCGTCGCGCTCATGCCGCGTTCGAAGGCGAGGGTCGAGTTGGCAACCTGCCAGCCATTGTTGACACCGCCGACGACGTTGTCCTTTGGACAGCGTGCATCAGTGAAGAAGACCTCGCAGAATTCGGCCGTGCCGTCGGGTTGCACGATGCCGCGCACCTCGACGCCGGGTTGGCGCATCGGCACGAGGAGATACGAAATTCCCTTGTGCTTCGTGGCGCCCGGATCGGTGCGCGTCAGCAGGAAGCAGTAGTCGGCGTGGTGGCCGCCGGTGGTCCACACCTTTTGGCCGTTGATCACCCACTCCTCGCCGTCGAGCACGGCCGACGTCTTCAGACTGGCGAGGTCGCTTCCGCTGTTCGGCTCGCTGAAACCCTGACACCAGCGCGTCTCACCGCGCAGAATCTTCGGCAGGAACTCCTTCTTCTGCTCCTCGGTACCCCACTGCAGAATCGTCGGGCCAACGAGGGTGTCGCCAAAGAAGTCCGCGCGCATCGGCGCCTTCGCCGCCGCGAATTCCTCGGACAAGACCACGCCCTGCATGACGCTGAGACCCTTGCCGCCGTACTCCTTCGGCCACGTCGCACAGATCCAACCGCCGCCGTACAACTTCGCCGGCCACGACTCGTTGAATGCCTTGCGCTGTTCGGCCGTCATTTCGAAACCCGGGTCGAACCAGCCGCTCGGCAGGTTCTCGCGCAGCCACGCGCGGACTTCGGCACGGAATTCTTCGGCTTCTCGGGGGTAGGTCAGCTCCATGCGCCCATTATTTACCCACCGGTAACGAAGGGGCGAATTCACCGAGTCGCAACAAACCGAACACAGTGCCGAGACGGACGTTTCCTACCGTTGGCGCATGTCGAACGGCGCCCCCACCGTGAACACCAGCCCGCTACCCGCCGCGGACGCCGCAGTCCTGCGGGTCCTCGTCGAACGCGCGGGCAGGGTGACGGGCCGCCACGACCTGAATCGCCTCGCCGGCCTGACGGGCTCGGCGCGACGCTGCGAGGCGGTCCTCGTCGGACTGCGTCGGTCGCTCGGCGAAGGTGCGATCGTCACCATCCGTCGGCGCGGGTGGATGTTGCAGCCCGAGGCGGCGGACTCGGCGCGCGCCCTGCTTGACTCTTTGTCGTGACGGCGTCGATCGTTCTCGCGGCCGGCGCATCGACCGGCGTCGACCTCGGGAAACTTCTCCTCGAACTCGCACTCATCCTGTGCGCGGCGAAAGTGGTCGCGGAACTTGCGGAACGAGTCGGCGTTCCCGCGGTCCTTGGCGAGATCCTTGCGGGCGTCATCATCGGCCCGTCGGCTCTTGGTCTCGTCGAGCGATCCGACTCGCTCTTCGTGCTGGCCGAACTCGGCGCGATCCTCTTGTTGATGCAGGTCGGCATGGAAATGGACGTCGCCGAATTACGACGTGTCGGGCGAGCTGCGCTGACGGTTGCAGTCGTCGGCGTCACGCTTCCGCTCGTCTTCGGCAGTCTGGCGGGCCTCGCACTCGGAGAAGAAGGCAAGACCGCTCTCTTCATGGGGGCAACCCTCACCGCCACCAGCGTCGGCATCACTGCGCGCGTCTTTGGTGACCTTCGTGCCCTGTCGACGCGCGAGGCGCGCATCGTGCTCGGTGCCGCCGTCGCCGACGACGTGCTCGGGCTCATCATCCTGACGATCGTGACGCGCATCGTCGAGAAGGGTTCCGTTGGCGTGGGCACCATCGCATCGACGTCGGCCTTGGCACTGTCGTTCCTGGCCATCTCGACGACCGTCGGCTTCCTTGCATTTCCGCGCATCCTTGGTTTCGCCCTCCGCAAGGCAACGTCGCCGGCCGCCGTGTCGGTGCTCGCAATCGGTGCGGCGCTTGCGTTCTCCGGCGTCGCCGACGCCGCGCACCTCGCTCCGATCATCGGTGCCTTCGTCGCGGGAACCGCTGTCGGACGTTCACCCGGCCACGAGCGAGTCGCGCGCGACGTTTCGGCACTCGCATCGGTGTTCGTGCCGGTTTTCTTCCTACAGATCGGCATCGAAACCGACATCGGCTCGATGTTCCGGCCATCCGTTCTCGGCGTCGCCGCGATTCTCATCGTGATCGCCGTCGTCACCAAGGTCACCGCGGGTCTCGGCGCGGGACGTTCGGGGTCGGATCGTTTGTTGATCGGCCTCGGCATGATGCCGCGCGGCGAAGTCGGCTTGATCTTCGCCACGATCGGCATGAGCGTCGGCGTGTTCGACGACGATCTCCACGC
>CAYFNP010000105.1:3615-5916 GCA_964344425.1 uncultured Bifidobacterium sp.
TCGCCCACGGCCTCAAACGACCGGCCGTCGTCGAACGCAGCCGCCTCCTTGCCGACGCAATGGGTGGTCTCGAACCGTGGCAGCACGCCGCGATGATCGACATCACAACGGGTGTCCAGAGTCTCCTCGCACACCCGGAACTGCTGGACGGCGTCGATGACTCGCTTGCCGACATGCGCCGACGTCAAACCAGGGAACTGACGACCGACGCGGCCCTCATCGATCGCATCACCCACGCGCCGACGACCTACGTACTTGCCCACGAACCGGCCATGTTGCTGGAGCATGCACGGTTGATCGAACCCGCGCCCCACGGACGCAAGGTCCGTGTCACGGTCGAGCCCACGCGGACCGCGGGTCAGTACATGGTGAACGTCGCGTGCCGCAATCGCCGCGGACTTCTTGCCCGGCTCGCCGGAGCATTCGCCGACGCGGGCTATTCGGTCGTGTCGGCCAGCCTCGCAACGTGGCCCGACGAATCGGTTCTCGACTCGTTCATCGTCGCCGCCGAAACCCCGCCCGCACCGGGCGAGATCTCCGATCTTCTGTCGCGTTCGTTGCGAGGGCGCCTCCGGCCGCGTCGCATCGCGGGCGAACCACCGCGCATCGCACTCGACAATTCGATCCACCCGTGGCACTCGGTGCTGCGCGTCAGCGGGCCCGACCGCATCGGTCTTCTGGCCGCGATCAGCTTCGCACTCAGCGAAACCGGGGTGGTCGTGCACCACGCGGTCATCCAGACGCGCGAGGGAACCGTCGACGACGAGTTCGAGATCTCCGACCGCGTCGGACGCAAACTTCCCGATGCGGCTGCGGGCCGCATCGATCGGGTCCTGCGACGACTCGCCGCGGCCTGAAACACAACGTTCACGAAGCGACGAACTCGCCACATTCCCGAAACAAAAGGGCGACAACCGCGAAACCTGCCTCACGTACGTTCTCCGCACTACCGAGAAAAGGAGACCGCAGTGAAGCTCATCACCGCAATCGTCAAGCCGTTCAAGCTTGACGACGTGAAGGACGCGCTGAAGGCCGCCGGCATCCAAGGGATGACGGTGTCCGAAGTGCGCGGCTTCGGTCGTCAAGGCGGACACAGCGAGACGTACCGCGGGGCGGAATACACGATCGAATTCGTGCCGAAGGTACGCGTCGAACTCGTCATTGACGACGCCGACGTCGACAGGGCCGTCACGGCCATCCGCACCGCAGCAAACACAGGAAAGATCGGCGATGGAAAGGTTTGGATCACAAGTGTCGAAAGGCTCGTCCGCATTCGTACGGGAGAGGAGGGTCGCGATGCGATCTGATCTCGAATTGTCAACGGGACGTCGGTGGGCCAAGCGCCTGCTGATCGCCACCACCGTTTCGACCGGGGCGGCAATCGCCACCGGTGGCATCGCTGCGATGGCAGCCGATGAATTCGACGCACAGGCTGCGGTCACCGCACTCGGTTCACAGACGAACCTTCTCTGGGTCGTCATCGGCGCGATGCTCGTCATCTTCATGCAGGCCGGATTCGCTCTCGTCGAAACCGGGTTCTGTCGGGCCAAGCACGCCGCTCACGTCGTCAGCACGAACTTCGCGATCTTCGGGCTCGGATTCATCGGGTTCTTCTTCGTCGGGTTCCCGCTCGCGTTCGGTGGCTTCTCCTACGCCGCGTTCGGTATGGACAAGCCCGTCGGCGATGCGTTGCTCGGCAGCGGCAACTGGGTGTTCCTGTGGAAGGGCGGCTGGGCGCTGTCGGGCGGCGGAATGACGCCGGCCGTTCTCGGCTTCTTCCTGTACATGGTCGCCTTCATGGACACCGTTGCGACGATCCCCACGGGCTCGATGGCGGAACGTTGGAAGTGGAACTCGTTCGTCGTCTGGGGTGTCTTCTGCGGCGCCGTCTACTACCCGCTCTTCGCGGCATGGACCTGGGGCGGCGGCTGGTTGGCCAAGACGTGGGACACCATGTCGCTCGGTGCCGGATACGTCGACTTCGCCGGTTCCGGTGTCGTGCACGCGGTCGGGGGCGTGGCTGCTCTGGCCGGCGCAATCGTCCTCGGACCGCGCATCGGCAAGTTCGGTGCCGACGGCAAGCCGCGCGCTTTGCCCGGACACCACATTCCGATGGCGATGCTCGGCACGTTCATCCTGTTGTTCGGCTGGTTCGGTTTCAACGCTGCGTCCACTTTCGCAGCGACCGACGTGCAGTTCGCGACAGTCGCGACGAACACGGCGATCGCCGGAGCATTCGGCGCCATCGCCGCGATGTTCTACATCACGAAGCGCACCGGCAAACCCGACCCGGGCATGATG
>CAYFNP010000106.1:0-5792 GCA_964344425.1 uncultured Bifidobacterium sp.
GATGGTCGATCGTCCACAGTGCCGCGAAACCGGCGTCCTCGGCGGCGCGCGCCGCGTCGCGGATGATCGGCCACGGGGCGACGCCGGGATTGATCTGCAGGTCGAAGATCACTGCACCGAGTGTGTCACGCCCGTATCGACCTCAAGTAGTTTGGGCACGTGCGCGACTACACGGTGGGTGGCCCCGAGGCGGCGAACGCAACGGCAAACGGTCTCGTCGAGGCCGATTGGTACAAACCGCACGTCGAACGCGAGACGATGAAGGCACTGATGGCGCGCAGCAACGGCATCGCCGCGCGTGACACCATCATCTGGCTCGTCCTTCTCGTCGGCTCGGGTGTCCTTGCCTATCTGGCGTGGGGAACGTGGTGGGCCGTGCCCGCCTTCGCCCTGTACGGCGTGATGTACGGGTCGGCCAGCGATGCACGCTGGCACGAATGCGGCCACCGCACGGCCTTCCGATCGCGTTGGGCGAACGACGTCATCTACCACGTCGCCGCCTTCATGGACTTCCGTGAACCGATCAGCTGGCGCTGGAGCCACGCCCGTCATCACAGCGACACGATCATCGTCGGACGTGACCCCGAGATCGCATTCCAGCGCGGTGCACCGCTCGTCAATACGTTCCTCGAGCTCTTCGCGATTCGCACCGTCATTGCCGAGTCGAAGAAATTGTTCCTGAACGCAGTCGGCCGACCGACCGCCGAGCAGGCCGACTTCCAGCCCGCCGACGAGATGCGGGGAAGTTACCTGTGGTCGCGCATCTACATCGTTGCGTTCGGCGGCGTCATTGTTTGGTGCATCGCGGCAGGATCGATTCTCCCCGCGATGTTCATCGGTCTGCCGACTTTTTACGGCCGCTGGCTGATGGTGGTCTACGGCATCACCCAACATGCGGGGCTGGCCGAGGACGTTCTCGACCACCGTCTGAACACACGAACGGTCATGATGAACCGGGTCAACAGGTTCATGTACCTCAACATGAACTACCACCTCGAACACCACATCTTTCCGACGGTTCCGTACCACGCGCTGCCGAAGTTGCATGCCGCCGTTGCCGACCAGTTGCCGACACCGCACCGCAGCATCTGGCACGCGATCCGCGAGATCCTCCCCACGCTTTCCCGCCAGCGCAACGACCAGTCGGTCGTGCTCGCACGGGTGCTGCCGTGACCGAACCCGTCTGGACGACCGTCGGCAAACTCGACGACGTTGCCCGTGACGATGTGATCGGCATCGACATCAACGGAACCGCCGTCGCGATCGTGCGTACCACCGACGATCGGGTGTTCGCCGTCGATGCGACGTGCACCCACGGCAGGGCATCACTTGCCGAAGGATTCGTCGACGGCACCGAAATCGAATGCCCCAAGCACAACGGGCGCTTCGACGTGACAACGGGCCAAGCCGTGGCGAGTCCCGCCCGCACCGCGCTGCGAACGCACCCGTGCCGTGTCAGCGACGGCTGCATCGAGGTGCAGTTGTGACGTCGGCTGCGTGACGACTCCGTGCGCGCCGTCCTCGTTCACTGCCATCCGGTCGAGGGAAGTTTCTCCTCTTCGCTGAGGGACGCCGCAGAGCGCGGCTTGCGCAGTGCCGGCCACGACGTCACGGTTCTCGACCTGGCGGCCGAAAACTTCCGACCGGCCATGACGACCGGCGAATGGACGTCGTACATGGCCGGTGGCAATGAAATTCCGGCGGACGTCGCGCACCATGTCGAAGCCGTTCGCAACGCCGACATCCTCGTCTTCACCTATCCGACGTGGTGGTCGGGTGTGCCAGCACAGTTGAAGGGTTGGTTGGAGCGGGTGATGCTGCCCGGGGTCGCCTTCGACCTGCGCAACGACCGGGTGCGTCCCGCGTTGCGCAATCTGCGGCGCATCGTCGTCATCAGCACCTACGGCTCACCGTGGCTCTATGTAAAGGCGGTGAACGACAACGGCCGGCGCACTCTCACCCGTTCCCTGCGCGCAGCCACCGGTTGGCGTGCCCGCTGTCGACACCTCGGCCTCTACGCGATGGACACGTCGACCGATGAACAACGGCGCCAATTCATCGACCGTGTCGAACGGGCGGTCGCACGGTGAAGGTTCTCGTCATCCACGCTCACCCCTCGCCGGACTCGTTCGTCTCACATCTGCGCGGCGCCGTTCTCGAAGAACTGGCCCGCGCTGGCCACGACGTCCGGCACCACGACCTGTGGGTCGAGGGCTTCGACCCCGTGTTCAGCGCCGACGAGAAGAGCACGCACCTCGGCGACATCGACGAAAAACTCGAACGCCACCCGGCGCTGAAGGCACACGTCGATGACCTGCGCTGGTGCGAGGCGTTGGTGCTGGTTCACCCGACGTGGTGGTGCGGCCAGCCCGCGATGTTGAAGGGTTGGTTCGATCGCATTCTTGTCAACGGTGTCGCATGGCGACTTCCCGAAGGCGCCAACCGCATCGAACCGCTGTTGCGCAACGTGCGGCGCTTCATCACGGTCACCACCTACGGCTCGCCCCGCCGTGTCAACGCAATCCAGGGCGAACCCGGCAAGCGAATCGCACTGCGTTCGGTGCGCCTGATGTTCGGCCTGCGGTGCCGCTCGACGTGGCTCGCGATGTACGGCCTCGACCGCGCATCGGCACACCGTCGTGCAGCATTCGAACGGCGCGTCCGCCGCCGAATCAGCTCTTTGTAGGGAGGCTACGAAGCGGCGAGCAGTGCTGCCTTGACGATTTGGTCGGGCAGAAGGTCGAACACGCCGTACAACTCGCTGATCGAACCTGACTGGCCGAATTCGTCGACACCAACGGGAATCGTTCGCGCGCCGAAGATCGACCCGAGGAACGACAGGTGGTGGCTCGCCGCATCGTGAACCGTGACGATGGGCAGGGTTCGTTCGTGCGGCGAGAGCAGTGATTCCAGATGGTGGGGGTCGACGACGGTGCGTGCCGCGCGCGTCGCATCGCGCAAGCCGGTGCGCCACTGCCGGTAGAGACGGTCGCTACTTGTGATGTCGAGTACGAGCGCGTTCAAACCTTCCTCGGCCAGCACGTTTGCCGCACCGAGAACCTCGGGCACCACGGGTCCGCACGTGGCGAGTACAACGTCGGCGGGTCCGTCGGGTTCGTGCAGCCTGTAACCGCCGGCAAGCACTGCCGCGCGCAGTTCGTCGTCACCGATTCGTTGCCGTGCCGCATCGAAGGGCTTCTGGTCGATCGGCCGAGTGGACAACCGGAGATACGTCGCGGTGCCGTCGGGTTGCGAAAGCTGCGCGAGCGAATGGCACAGCAGCCAATCGAGCGCGGTCGCGTACGCCGGTTCGGCGTAGGTGAGACCCGGAAGTTCGAGACCGATCGAGGGCGTGATGCTGCTCTGATGTGCACCGCCCTCGGGCGCCAGCGTGATGCCGGCCGGTGTGCCCACCACGACGAACTTCGCACCGTTGTAAAGGGCGTAGATCAACGCGTCGAGACCGCGGCAGACGAACGGGTCGTAGACCGTGCCGATGGGTAACAGGTGTCGACCGTGCAGTTCGTGACCAAGCCCGAGCGCATGCAGCATGAGAAAGAGGTTCATCTCGCTGATGCCAAGTTCGATGTGGTGACCCGAAGCGGTTTGTTTCCAGCGCAAGAGTCGACCGTCGCCCAGCCAGTCGGGTGCGCCGGCCGCATCGAACACGCCCATCTTGTTGATCCAGCCGCCGAGGTTCGTGCTGACGCTGACGTCGGGTGACGTCGTCACCATGTGCTCGCCCACGCCGTCGATCTCACCGAGACGCAGAAGCAACCGACCGAAGGCTTCTTGCGTGCTTGCGCGCGCCGGTGCGTTGCCCGACACCGAAGTCGGAATGGGGAAGTGCGGCCGGGGTTCGGGCGGGCGGTTGTTGATCTCGCCACCGGTGCTGTCGCACATCCGCCCTTCGTCGGACTCCGGGTCGAAGCGGTCCCATTCGGTTTCACGCGTCAGGCCCATCGAGTCACGCAAGGTGTCGACCTGTTCGGTCGTCAACAGCGCCGCGTGATTCAGCGGGTCGCCCGCGATGGGCAGTCCGTGACCCTTCACCGTGTAGGCGAACACAACGCTCGGTCGGTCGGAAACCTCGTCGCAGCGGCGATACGCCTGTATCAGCGCGCCCAGGTCGTGGCCGCCGAGGTTGCAGATCAGTGGAGCGATTTCGTCGTCGTTCCACTGTTCAAGGAATCGTCGAACATCGTCACCTGCGCCCGCGAGGAACCGTTCGCGCAACCCGCTTCCCGTGTGGGCGAAGAGTGACTGGTACTCCTCGTTCGACATCTCGTCGATGTGGCGGCGCAGGCTCTCGCCACCCGGCCGGGCAAACGCCTCCTGAAGTTTGCGGCCGTACTTCACCTCTTCGACGTGCCAACCCGCGTCGTGGAAGAACTTGATCAGCTTCTTGATCTTCTGGCCGGGAATGACGCGGTCGAGACTCTGCCGGTTTGCATCGACAACCCACATCACGTTCCCGAGACCCTGCAGCGACGGATCGGCGATCGCCTCCCACACGTTGCCTTCGTCAAGCTCCGCATCGCCGGCAAGTGCGATGAACCGCGCCCCGCGATCGGTCGACGGCCCGAAGTGGGACTCGGCATACCGACGAACCGCCGCGGCAAAGAGCGGTGCAACCACACCCAGGCCGACCGACCCTGTGGAGAAGTCCGAGACGTCGGGGTCCTTCGTTCGACTCGGGTACGCCTGCAGCCCGCCGAGGCTGCGCAACGTGGTGAGATACGAACGGTCGAGTTCGCCCGTCAGGTACTTGATCGCGTGGTACACCGGCGACGCGTGCGGTTTGACGGCAACCTTGTCGTCGCCACTGATGTGACCGAACCACAGCGCGGTCATGATGCTGACCATCGATGCCGACGACGCCTGATGCCCGCCGACCTTCACCTCGCCGGCCGGCCGGTCGTGGTTCGCGTGGTCGATGATCCGCGTTGCAAGCCAGAGGATGCGCTTCTCGATTGCCGCAAGCGTCTCGAGACGGGTCAGCGGATCGAAATCTGCCGCCACGATCTTCTTCGCCATCGTCCCCCCGTTGACTGACAAGAAATCTAGTCCGAGCGAATCGGGGCCCCGACCGAATCAATTTTCGGAATGTGAACCGACCTGTTTCAGCCACGACATTGCAAGCTTGTGGATCTGTTCAGGATCTGCACCCAAGAGATGTCCGAATGCCGACAGTCCGAGGAACGTCGCCAGACCCTGGGGGGCAACACTGCTTGCACGTTCAGGGTCGAGCCCGACGAGGTCCGACAATCGTTGAGCATGAGCCTTGGCCAACGCATCGAGGACTGGCTTCATCTCGGAGAGATCCGCACCTTCCAAGTCGAGCCAGAACAAGAGACGTACCGCAAAGCGTGCAGTGGGGTCGTTCGGGTCGATCGGGATCACGTCCAGAGTTCGGTCGTCGAGGCTTCCGACCAGTTGCGTACTGATCTCCTTCAACACGCGCACATAGAGACCACTCTGCGAACCGAACCACGTGTGGATGTAGCTCTGGTGCACGTCGGCCGCAGCCGAAAGGTCGCGGACGCTGACCGTTGAGAAGGGCCGGCTCTGCAGCAGGGAAGTGGCCGCGGCGATGAGGCGGCGCTCGCCCTCCTGCCGGCTGATCGGGCTGCGGCGCGTCGGCTTTTTCTTCGCTGGTTGGCTCCGAGCCATCCCCGGATCCTATGAGTAGAGGCGTCTGGGACACGAACGCACATCGTGAGCGCACAACGTGCGTTCCTGATAGGGTGCTCCTACTCGGAACCCATCACCACAAAGGACCAGCCATGAAG
>CAYFNP010000107.1:0-5778 GCA_964344425.1 uncultured Bifidobacterium sp.
TGCGCGGCCGGGTGGCGGCGCGCGCAAAGGCGCCAGGTTCGGTTGCATCGACGAACGTGACGTCGATGCCCATGCGCTTCGCGGGACCCGACAACAGCGCGAGCGTGCCGCCGTACAACTGCTGCTGGGCGACGATGTGGTCGCCGGGGGAGCACAGGGCGAACACGACGCTTGCGATCGCACCCATGCCCGATGCAAAGGCCAACGCGTCATCGGCTCCTTCGAGTTCCGCGACGGCCTCTTCGAACAAACGGACCGTCGGGTTTGTGTAGCGGCTGTACGCCTTGCCGCGGCGACCGCGCACAATTTCGTCGTGGGTGTCGCCGAGGCCATCGCTCGACCACACGGTCGAGGTGGAAATGTCGGCCGACAAACCCCGTGCGCCACGACGGCCCGCGGTGATCGCGGTCGTGTCGAGGTGGTCGCGGTTGTCCGTCACAAAAACACTCTACCGACGTAAACCCGACCGAATTGGTAGCAATTACGGTAGCCTCGTCACCCATGCGCCCCGGCATCACCGGCCTCGAGGACGAGGCGATCACGATCATCCGCGAGGTCGCCGCGTGCTTCGAACGCCCCGTGATCCTTTTCTCCGGCGGGAAAGACTCTGTCGTCATGCTGCACGTGGCCGTTCGCGCCTTTGCGCCGGCCCGCCTGCCCTTCGCCGTCATGCACGTCGACACCGGCCACAACTTCCCCGAGGTCATCGACTTCCGTGACCGCTGCCTGGCCCAGTTCGGCCTGAACCTGACGGTCGCCTCGGTGCAGGCGGCAATCGACGCGGGCAAGGTCGCCGACGCCCCGTCGCGCAACCCGCTTCAAACCGTGGCGCTGCTCGACGCCATTGCGGAGAACCGGTTCGACGCCGTGCTGGGCGGGGCACGTCGCGACGAAGAGCGCGCCCGCGCCAAAGAGCGCGTGTTCTCGCATCGCGACACGTTCGGCCAGTGGGACCCGAAGAACCAGCGCCCCGAACTGTGGAGCATCTACAACACCAGCCACAAGCAGGGCGAGCACTTCCGCGTGTTCCCGCTGTCGAACTGGACCGAACTCGACATCTGGACCTTCATCAAGGAACACAACATCGAGCTGCCGAGCATCTACTTCGCCCACAAGCGCCCCGTCTTCCGCCGCCAGGGAATGTTGATGGCCGACACCGAGTTCCTGCGCGCCGAGGCCGGTGAAGAGGTTTTCGAAACCATGGTCCGCTTCCGCACCGTCGGCGACGCCACGTGCACGGCGGCTGTCGCCTCCGATGCGGTGTCGATCGATGACGTTCTTGCCGAAACGGCTGTTGCCCGTGTCACCGAACGCGGTGCCACGCGCGCCGACGACAAGATCTCCGAGGCCGGCATGGAAGACCGCAAGCGACAGGGGTACTTCTGATGCGCCAGTTGCGTTTCGCCACGGTCGGCTCGGTCGACGACGGCAAGTCCACGCTGATCGGTCGTTTGCTGTACGACTCGAAGAGCATCTTCGAGGACCAGCTCGAACACGTCGAGGCCGTGTCCAAGCGCCGCGGCGACGACTACGTCGACCTGTCGCTTCTCACCGACGGCCTGCGCGCCGAGCGCGAACAGGGCATCACCATCGACGTCGCCCACCGTTACTTCGCCACACCCAACCGCTCGTTCGTCATCATGGACTGCCCGGGTCACGTGCAGTACACGCGAAACATGGTCACGGGTGCCTCGACCGCCGACCTTGCGATCATTCTGATCGACGCCCGTCACGGCGTCGTCGAACAGACACGTCGTCACAGCATCCTCACCTCGTTGCTCGGCGTCCCGCACCTGGTCGTCTGCGTGAACAAGATGGACCTCGTCGGCTACAGCGAAGAGCGCTTCCGCGAGATCCGCGACGACTTCGAAAACTTCGCCTCGCGCCTGCACCTCCGCGACGTCACGTTCCTTCCCATCAGTGCGCTGAAAGGCGACAATGTCGTCGAACGATCCGATGACCTGAAGTGGTTCGAAGGTCCGACCCTGCTGCACCACCTCGAAAACGTCTACACCGCCAGCGACGACAACAAGATCGACGTGCGGTTCCCCGTGCAGTACGTCATTCGGCCGCGCACCGCCGAGCATCACGACTACCGCGGTTACGCGGGCACCGTCGCCGGTGGCGTGTTGCGTGTCGGTGATGAGATCGTCGTGCTGCCGAGTGGCTTGTCCTCGACCATCACGGGCATCGACTCCGCCGACGGCCCGATCACCGAGGCCGTGCCCGGTGCCGCCGTCACCATCCTGCTCGCCGACGACCTGTCGGTCACCCGCGGCGACATGATCTGCCGGCCGAACAACCGTCCGCGCGTCACCCAGGACCACGACGCGATGGTGTGCTGGCTCGACTCGAACGCAACCATGAACCCCGCCAAGCTCTACACGCTCAAGCACACGACGCGTTCCACCCGTGCAAAGATCGGGGAAGTGCGTTACGTGCTCGACATCTCCGACCTGCACCGCAAGACCCCCGAGGGGCCGCTGTCGATGAACGACATCGCCCGCGTCACGGTGCACACGGCCGAGCCGTTGTTGCGCGACGACTACGAGCACAACCGCGTCACGGGCTCGTTCATCCTCGTCGACGACGCCACCGGTGCCACCGCCGCGGCCGGGATGCTGCTGCCGCCACGCGAGTGAACGACATCCGCTGGCACGAGCACGCCGTCGGCAGGGCCGACCGGCAGCAAAGGTCCGGACACGTCGGCGCAACCATCTGGCTGACCGGGCTGTCCGGCTCGGGAAAATCGACCGTCGCCAACGAAGCCGCCCGACGTCTGTTCGATGCCGGTGTCAACGCCTACGTTCTCGACGGTGACAACCTGCGTCACGGGCTGAACTCCGACCTCGGATTCTCCGACGACGACCGCGCCGAGAACGTGCGCCGCGTCGGCGAAGTTGCGCTGACCCTCGCCGACGCCGGGTTGGTCGTACTGGTGCCGGTCATCAGCCCCTTCGCCGCAGGACGCAACGCCGTGCGCAGGCGTCACCACGACGTCGGCCTGCCGTTCGCCGAAGTGTGGGTGGCGACGCCCGTCGACGAATGTGCGCAACGCGACCCCAAGGGTCTGTATGCCAAGCAGAAGGCGGGGGAGATGTCGGGGCTCACCGGTGTCGACGCACCGTACGAGGCTCCCGAGTCGCCCGAACTGGTCTTGGTAACGTCGAACCGCAGCGTGACCGCCTGCGCCGAGGAACTCGTCTCGGCGTTGTCGCACCTGTGGAAGACGCGCACCTGATGTTCCAACGGCGACCCTTCAACTACAGCGACCGGGCCCACTTCGTCGGCCACTCGTTGGTCGCACCGCGGGTGAAGGTCGTCTACATGCCCACCACCAAGTCGGCCTGCAGCTCGATCAAGATGATGTTGGCCGAGGCGAACGATTCGTACCGCCCCGACAACGCCCGCTACCTGCACAGCCCGAACATCTCGATCGCCCAGACGATCCACCAGATCGAGGTCAACGGTCTCCAGTTCTTCCGCTACCTCGACACCGCACTGCAGGACGAAATCTGGGAGTCGCCCGACTGGTGGCGCGTCGGAGCACTGCGGCATCCCTACGCCCGCACGTACTCGGCCTTCGAGAACCGCATCCTCATGCGCGCACCCAGCGTGCTCAGTGACGAAGTGTGGGACTTCTGCGGCGACGACCGCGTCGACGGCAACATCGACATCGCTTCCACCTTCCGCCGTTTCGTCCACGCACTGCGCGGGCGGCCCGATCTGTTCTTCGTCGACGACCACTTCACCGCGCAATGGGGATCGGTGCGCGACGACCACGTTCGTTACACGCACTTTTTCCGTGTCGACAAGCCCGGCGAGATGGACCGTTTCGCGCGCGAACTCAGCGAACGGGCCGGACGTTCCATCACTCCCAAGCGCCTGAACGAGGGTCTTGGCATCAAGTACCGCGACGTCATGGATGCCCACACAGCCGCACTGATCGAAGAGATCTACGCCGACGACTTCGCGCGATACGGATTCGAAAAGGAAATCTTCCCAACCGAGCCGATCAAGTTGGTCGCCACCACTCGCGAAACCCGCGCCATCGACTACGCGCGCGACATCACCCAACGCCTTCGTCAACTCTCGCGCCTCGCCCGTTGGCGCCGCGGTTGGAAGTACGGCGCCGGCCAGGTTCTGCGCGACGCGGGTCTTCGCCGTCGACTACCGCGTGGTTCGACCAACATCGACGAACGCCCCGGCACCTGAGCGACTCACCGTCCTCGGCGGTATCATTCGGCGTGCGAACTGTTCGCAGTTGGCACTGGCGACGTGGCGGAATGGCTTACGCAGCGGCCTGCAAAGCCGTTTATCCGGGTTCGATTCCCGGCGTCGCCTCTTATCCTTCGTCCTCGGGCGAGCGCACTAATTTTCTACAGTCTTCTCCGACGAGAGAACGCCACGTCCAATGAGAAGCGAGATGTAGAAGCAAGAAGCGTCGACTTTTGCTCGAAGTCCCGACAGATCGTTTCCGGCGTCAAAAATATCGTCGTGCATTTGAACATTTTCGGGAAGCCCTTCACGTGTCAGAATGTCGCGCCATTTCGAGATGAAGTCAGTCTGCTTGTCGTACGCTCGGAGTATCTTCCATCGGCTGGAGAGTTTTTCGCGTTCTTGCCTGCGGATGTCGTCAATGTAGGACTGATCGAGACCTTCATCTAGGAGCACCCAATCCGCCTTGTACGCATCAGAGATGTAGTCATTAGAGCCGTTGCCGCTCGCGCAAACGGCTTCCGCCGACGCGCTGCTTATTGCGGGTGATTGCGAAGTTGAGCACGCCGTCAGAACTGCACAGCCGAAAATCAAACTCACGGAGATACGCAAAAGCATTGGGACCCCTACTCGGACTTTCAATAACCCTAATGCTGGATCGATTCGCCGCCTTGTGATCACTTGAAGCAAGTGATCTTGGTCTCAAAGCGGCCCCACGGTAGTGGATCAAGGCAACTTGTATCCGATGTCTCAGGTGGAGTTGTCGAGCGAAGAGCTCCTGTGGCGCAATAAATCCTTTCATGGCAGGTGCATTACGATGCAGTCTGTGTTCAGTCGCGTTCGCAGTATGATCGTTTGCGTTATTTGCGCGCTCTGTGCCCCTATCGCTCCTCCAATCTTCGCAAGCCCCTCGGAGAATCCTTGTTTGACGGTCGAGGACAGGTTCTTCGGAAAGTGCCCTCTTCCGGTTGATGCAAGAGATGCCAAGGAGGTGCTCCGCGCGATCGCAAAGGGTGGTCAGCGTTGTGTCGGCGCCGTGTCGGCTGGGTCGGATGAGTTTGGCGGTCGTTATGTCCAGTGCAAGATTGGAACGAATCGGATTGTCATTCGCGCCTATCCAAGCTCGGGAGCATTTAAGCAAGCAAGATACCGCTTGTCGATGACGCGTTGGGGCCACGCGGAATTGAAGAAATTGAAGGGAGTTGACTGTGCTGCGGTCTTTCTCGAGAGTTTCAGGTATCGAGTAGAACTTTGGTCGAGCGGTCGGTCCCTAATGTTTGCAAAACACGGCGATGTAGTGAGCAAGCTGAAAGATGCGTTAAGAATTCCTTCGCACTATGTCACCGAGAAGAAAAGCGGGTTGAAGGCGGGCATGCAATATTTGTCGCTGTCAGAGACGGGCTGTTCAGATTTAGTGGGAAACTTTTGAGATTGACTTTTGGATAGGCAAGAACAGCTTCGGGGTCACCATTTTTCAGATTCATGCGCACAGCCGTCTGCGGCCCGCACTGGCGACGTGGCGGAATGGCTTACGCAGCGGCCTGCAAAGCCGTTTATCCG
>CAYFNP010000108.1:0-5726 GCA_964344425.1 uncultured Bifidobacterium sp.
TCTACGGCATCTGTCCCGCGCACTGGAACGACGTCCACGAATCGCTCACCGAGCCGGGGATCGTGTGGGGAGCGGCCAAGGCGAGCACGGTGTTGCAGCGACGTCGCGCCGAGGGGAAACTTGACTGACATGCCGACGCCCGCCGACTACTCAGCGAAGAAAGATGAACTCCTCGCATCGTGGGGTGTCGACACCGCCGCGTCCGGTGGGCAGTTCTGCGGCGGCCTCGCGGACTTGACCGACGGCTTGTTGGTTCATCTCTTCGACGACGCATGCGCGAAGGTGGGTGTTCGAGGTGACGTCGCACTGATCGCGGTCGGTGGTTACGGTCGCGGTGAACTGGCTCCGTTCAGCGACCTCGACGTGCTGTTGCTGCACCGCAACGTGAAGAAGATCGACGAAGTGGCGAGCGCGATCTGGTACCCGCTGTGGGACCTCAAGTTGAAGGTTGGCCACGCGGTGCGCACCCCGAAAGAGACGAAGAATCTCGGCGACAGTGACCTGGATACAGCGACGGCTTTGGTGACCGCGCGGGCCATCGCGGGCGACTCCGAATTGGCGGCCGAAGTCATCGAACAGTCCCGTGAACGATGGCGTAAGCGCGGCCGCGACTCGCTTCGCGACGTTCACAAGCGCGTGATCGAACGGCATGCCAACGCGGGCGAGGTTGCGTTCCTTCTCGAGCCCGACCTGAAGGAAGGTCTGGGAGGTCTGCGCGACGTCCACGCGCTGTGGTGGGCCGTCGAGGCCGGTCTCGTCTTGAGCGGCGGAGATCGCCAGGAACTTCTTCGTGCGAACGAGGTGCTCACGACGGCGCGGGTTGGGCTGCACGTCTCGACGCGACGAAGCGGCGACATCCTGCGCCTCGAGGATCAGGATGCGGTTGCGCGTCTCGTGGGTTTCGCCGACGCCGACAAGTTGATGGCCGAGATCGCAGCGGCGGGTCGTCGAGTCGCGTGGATCGCCGACGAGGCATGGGCCCGCATCGACCCACCGGCAAATGCGAACGAACCGTCGCGGCGACTGGCGCCGGGTGTCGAGCTGGTTCGCGGCGAGGTGCACCTCGATGAGTCGGCCGATCCGGCGGTCGACCCGACCCTTGCGCTGCGTGTCGCAACCGCCGCGGCGCGCCTCGGCGCGCGGATCGACCGGGAGTCGTTGAACCGTCTCGGCGAGGAGACCCCGGTGTGGCCCGACCCGTGGCCGGCCGGAGCAATCGATGATTTCGTTGCACTGATGTTGGAGGGCGAACGGGCGATTCCCGTGCTCGAGTCGCTGGACCAGCGTGACCTCATCACGAAAGTTCTGCCCGAATGGGCCCCCAACCGCAGCCGACCGCAGCGCAACGCGTATCACCGCTTCACCGTCGATCGACACCTGTGGCAGACGGTGGCGAACGCGGCCGCACTGGCCGACACCGTCTCGCGCCCCGACCTGTTGCTGTTGGGTGCGTGGTTTCACGACATCGGCAAGGGATACCCGGGTGATCACACGGAAGTCGGCGTGCAGATGTTCGCGACCATCGGGCCGCGCATGGGTCTTGTTCCCGAGGACGTTGCAACGGTTCAGGCCTTGATCGAACACCATCTTCTGTTGGCCGACACCGCGACACGACGCGACCTTTCCGACGACGCGACGATCACCGGAGTCGCATCGGTTCTCGGGTCGACCCTGACGCTCGAGCTTCTCCGTGCCCTGACCGAGAGTGATTCCAAGGCGACCGGGGTGTCGGCGTGGAGCGACTGGAAGGCGGGCCTCGTTGCCGAATTGACCGAGCGCGTTCGCCACGTGCTGGGCGGTGGTGACGTTCGCGACGTCACGTGGAAGTTGTTCCCCGACGCCGACGTTCTCGAGATGATGGCCGAAGGTCGTTTCGCAGCGGCCGCCACCGACAACTCGATCACTGTTGTCAGCCCTGACAGGCCGGGTACGTTCAGCAAGGTCGCAGGGGTAATGGCACTGCACGGGCTCGACGTTCTCGGTGCCGAGGCGCACTCCGACGAGCAGGGGATGGCGGCTTCCGAGTTCCGCGTTCAGGTTCCCGCCAACCGCGACATCGAATGGTCGAAGGTCATCGACAGTGTCGAGCGGGCCCTGCGCAATGAACTCGCGCTCGAGGCGCGGCTCGCCGAGCGCGCCGCGACCTATGGTGCGCCGCGCGTGTTGACGGCGGTTCCGCCGGCACCGCCAAGTGTTCGATTCGACAATGCCGCATCGTCGAACAGCACGCTGCTCGAAGTGCGGGCACCGGACAAGGTGGGCATTCTCCACAACATCGCGAAGACGATCGCCGACGTGGGCCTTGACATCCGCCATGCGCGGGTGCAGACGCTTGGCAACGAGGTCGTCGACACGTTCTACGTGCGCACGTCCGCCGGCGCGAAGTTGACCGATCCGGCCCACCGGGCCGAGGTCGAACGGGCGCTGTTGTTCGCCGTCTCGAAGTAGACCGACGGGCAACTAGGGTCGGGCCGTGAGCGAACTCGGGCCGCAGGATTTCACGCGCGACTTGTTGCGTTGGAGCGAGGCACTTGCCGCGATTGCACGCACGGGAATGGGGTTCACCCAGAATCTCTACGAGCGCGAGCGTTACGAAGAGGTGCTGCACGTCGCAGCCGACATCAAGGCCGCTGCCGACGAGGCACTCGATGTGCGCCGCGAACAGGACCACTTCGTGCAGGAGTGGATGGAGAGCATCGGCGAGGGTGTACCCGGTTACGTCACCCCGAAGGTCGCGATCGGTGCGATCGTCGGCAACGACGACGGTGAGATCCTGCTGGTGCAGCGTCGGGACAGCGGCATTTGGCTGTATCCCACCGGGTGGGCCGACGTCGGCTATTCACCGGCCGAGGTTGCGCTGAAGGAAGTGCACGAGGAAACGGGCATCGAGTGCGAAACGGTGCGGCTGCTCGGGGTCGTCGACGGAATGCGCATGGGGTTCTCGCGCTTCGGCATGTACATGCTGCTGTTCCATTGCCGTGCAACCGGGGGCGAACTGAACGGTCATCCGCTCGAGACGTCGGGCGTCGGTTGGTTCTCGCGCGACGCGTTGCCGCACCCGACGGCCGGCGCACAGTGGTGGGGTCCGATGGCGTTCAACGCGATCGACGGTGGAGCACACACCGCAACCTTCGATCAACCCCGCGCGCCGATCTGGCGCGGAACACCCGACGACGCGTCCTAGCGGCCGTCTTGGTCGCGCAGGAATTGTTCGACTTCCTCCATCAGAGTGTCGGCGTCGGCAACGTCTTCGACATCGGTCGCATCGTCGCCCGTGTCGGTTGCAAAGTCGAACTGCAACTGCGTGTCGTCGTCGAGCTCGAAATCGTCGTCGTCATCGATCGACATTCCCGAGTCGGCCATGGTCTCGAGGCGACCGACGTAGGACTGCAGGTCGTCGTCGTCTTCGATCATGGAATCGAGTTGCGACTCGTAGGCGTCGACACTGTCCATCATGTGACCGACCGGTGCGGGCGTACCGATGATGTCGCACGCACGCTGCATCAGCGCAACGGCTGCCTTGGGCGAGCTGATTTGTCCGGCATAGGCAGGAACGGCGGCCCACAGCGATGCCGACGGCACCGATTCTTTGCCGCACACATCGTGCAGCACGCCGACGATTCCCGTCGGACCTTCGTAGCGCGAGCGCTGCAGGTTGAACCGGTTGACGAGTGATTCGTCGGTCGCGGTACCGATGAGCTGCACGGGTCGGGAATGGGGCACGTCGGCGAGAAGTGCGCCGAGGGTGAGGAACATCTTTGCGTCGTACTTTTCGAAGACGCCGAGCACCTGCTCGGAGAACAGTCGCCAGCGAAGGCTGGGTTCGGGACCGAGGAGAAGAATGACGTCGGTTCCGGCCGATCGCGCGTGCCACAGCCCGATGGTGGGCCACACGATGCGACGAATGCGTCCGTCGGCAAGTTTGACGTGCGGACGGATGGTCGCGAAGTCGGTGAACAGCTCGGGGTCGATTTCACCGAGTGCGGTTGCACCCCAACCCTGAACGAGATTCTGCAGGGCCGACGATGCGGCGTCGGCTGCGTCGTTCCATCCGGTGAATGCGGCGATGACGGTGGGCTTGACGAGGTTGGGTTCGGAAATCCAACGAATGTGCTCGGTGCCGCCCATGACGCTCTAACGCTATCCACCCATTTCGGCTATTGCGGACGCTCCAATTTCGCGCGCACGTAATAGTTGGCACCGCCACCGGCAGTGAGGACGTCGTCGAGCCAGTTGCCTTCGTAGACGTCGTTCGGCCCCTGCATCAGGTCGTTTTCGGTTGCGCCCTGCGGGGTCGTCACCAGCGTCCACGCCTGGCGTTTGTACGTCCAGTTGTCGGGATCGAGTGCGTGCGCTTCGCGCCAATACGGCACCGCGGCGTCGTGTCCGACCGTGCGGTGGAGGTATTCACCCATGGCGAAACACGCCGCGGCACGCGCATGGTTCGCGGACATCGGTCGTGATGCTTCGACGACTTCGTCGGGCGACATCGCAAACGGACTTGATGCCCCGTTGCGGACCCAGTCGAGCAACGCCGCGCGGTACATCGCCGAGTCGTCGGGGATGCTCTTCACCTCTTTCATCATGCGCTGCAACCGTTCGGGAAGGCCGTCGGGAATCGGCATGTCGCGCGACGGGCTGCGCTCGATGCCGGCTTGTTCCGCGGGCCGGACGAGAACGCCGTTTTCGTCGATCCACACCGCCATCGGAACGTTGATGAAGCCGAACAATTCGTTCGTGCAATGCGTCGTGTCGATCAACGACGGATGGGTCGGCGACGCCGCAGCAATCCACGGCTTGGCGTGTTCGGGGTTGATGTCGAGGGCGACGGTGACGACCGTGCCACCCAGCGGTTCAATCTCTTCGTGCAGTGCCTGCCACCCGGGCAGAGCCAGTCTGCAGCCTCACCAACTGGCCCAAGCGACCATGATGATTCGACGTCCGCGCAGTGATGCGAAGTCGAATGCGTTTCCCATCGCATCGATGAGCGATGACGGGAATCTGGCAATCGCCGTCGACAAGGTACGGCCAGTGGCCGTTGCAGGACCGAGTGCCCACACCTTGTTCGCGGCGTCGTGGACGACGGGCATGCCCAAACGCGATGCGGCCTTTTCGAGATCGACACGTCCGCTGTCGAGAGCACCGGGTGCGGGAACGCACACTTCGCCCCGGCACATTCCCTCGGGCTTGGCGTCCCAGCCGGTGCTAGCCGAGAACTCTTCGACGGTCGGGTTCAGGCTCGTGAAGATCATGGGTGGACTCTATGCCAGCGCGCGGCTTCTGACGGACAAGAATGGGGGAATGGCGGCGCACATCGAGATCGCAACCGAGGCAACCGATGAACTGGTCAATGCCATGGCCGGACTCATACCGCAGCTGTCGAAGTCGAACCCTCCGCCAACCAAGGCCGAACTCGCCGACCTGATCGCATCGGACGCCAGCACGATGTTCGTCGCAAGGGTCGACGGTCGGATCGTCGGGTCGCTGACGCTCGCGATGTTCCGCATTCCCACCGGCATTCGGGCGTGGATCGAAGACGTCGTCGTCGATGACGCGGCGCGCGGTCACGGCGTGGGCGAGGGACTGAACCGGGCCGCGCTTGACCATGCGAAGGCCCACGGCGCGATCACGGTCGAACTCACCTCGCGTCCCTCGCGCGAAGCCGCGAACCGGCTGTACCAGCGCCTGGGTTTCGTCGCCCGCGAAACCAACGTTTACCGCTACAC
>CAYFNP010000109.1:0-5686 GCA_964344425.1 uncultured Bifidobacterium sp.
TGGGGTTCCTCGGCGCCAACGTGGTGAAGATTCCGCACGGTGGCTGGTTCGCCCTCGCCGTCGGTGTCATCTTGATGGTGCAGATGCAGACGTGGCGACGTGGACGTTCGCTGGTTGCTCAACGTATCCACCGCGGAGAGCGACCGATCGGTGAATTCCTCGACGAGATCGAGGTGATGACACGCGTCGATGGCACGGCGGTGTTCATGTTCAAGGACATGGGCAAGGCCCCACCGGCTCTCGTGAACAACCTGCGTCACAACAAGGTCCTCCACAAGACCACCCTCATCGTGTCGGTCGAAACGGCCGACGAGCCGCGCGTCGCACCCGAGAACCGAGCGGTCGTCACCAAGGTCGCCCCCGGTGTCTTCCAGGTGCAGTTGGAGTTCGGCTTCATGGAGGATCCGAACGTTCCGCAGGCCCTGCAAGCCCTTGACCACCGCGGCATCGAATACGACCCCGACGACGTCACCTACTTCATCGGCCACGAGTCGATCGTCGCGGGCAAGGCACCGGGAATGAACCCCCTCGCAGAACATCTCTTCGTCCTTCTCAACCGCGGCGCGGACAGCGCCGTCCGTTTCTTCAACCTTCCGACCGACCGCGTGTTCGAAGTCGGCTCTCGCGTCGAGATCTGACGCACCGCCATGGCGAAATTGCCGACCATCGCCGTCTGCTACCTGGCTGCAGTGGACCCGTCGGGCATCGAGCACCGGCGCGGGCCCGACCCGATCAGCAAACCACTCGCCGACTACCCCATTCTCGACATGCGCGACCGCACCCCGGCCGACCTGTCGTCGGAAGAACGTGCGCACCTTGACGATGTCGAAATCGCCTTCATCCTCAACATGCCCGATTACCTCTTCGAGGCGTTCCCCAACCTGCGCTGGATTCACTCGCTGATGACGGGACACGACCACATCCCGCTGGACGAACTGCGAAAGCGCGGCATCCGCCTGACGAACGGCGCTGGTACAGCCGCCACCGAAATCGCCGAGTTCGTGATCGCGCGCATCCTGGAACATTGGAAGAAACTCCCCCAGATCGCCGCCCAACAAACCGACCACCGCTGGCACCCGGCGTTCGGACGGGCCTTGTCCGACTCGAACATCGTTCTGGTGGGCTACGGACCCATCAACAGCGAGGTCGCCCGCCTGCTTGCGCCGTTCGCCGTCAACATGACCGCCGTACGTCGATCGGCGGCCACGCCGTCGGTCGGAGTGTCACGCACCGTGTCGTTCGCAGACCTCGATTCCGTGCTCGGCGAAGCCGACGTTGTCGTTGCCGCCGTACCCTCGAACGCCGACACGACTGCCATGTTCGATGCCGGACGCTTCGCCGCAATGAAGCAGGACTGCTTCTTCATCAACGTCGGCCGCGGTACCGCAGTCGTCGAAGCCGACCTGATGGCAGCACTCGCCTCGGGACACCTCGGTGGAGCCGCGCTCGACGTCACGTCCGAAGAGCCGCTTCCCGCCGACAATCCGCTGTGGGATTCGGCGGCACGCATCTCGCCCCACAGCTCGGCCACACTCACCAACACGATGCGTCGCGTCCACGAACTCTTCGTGCGCAACGTGCGCACCTACCCATCCGGCGCGCGCCTCGAAAACGAAGTCGACCTCTAGGCGGTTACACCGCCAACTTCATCTGCTCAGGCGGTGCAACCGCCATCGACTTTTGCTCAGGCCGTTGCACCGCCATCGACGACCACCGTTTGGCCGGTGATGAAGGCGGCGAGGCCCGAGACGAGGAACAAGGTGACGCGCGCGATGTGATCTGGCTGTCCGGCAATACGCAACGGGTTGGCCGCGATCGCTGCATCGATGTCGAGCCCGCCCTTTTTCAGTGGTGCCATCTGTTCCTGCACCCCGGGCGTGTCGATGATGCCGGGTGCAATCGCGTTGACGCGGATGCCCCTCGGACCGAGTTCGTTGGCGAACGCCCTGGTCAGGGCAATGACCGCACCCTTCGATGCGGAGTATGCGGTGATGTTGGCTCCGCCACGCACGCCGGCGATCGACGCCAGGTTGACGATTGCGCCACCGTTGCGCATGAGCCGCGCCGCCTCGCGTGCCGCGCTGTACTGCGCGCGTACGTTGACCTCGAGCATGCGCGAGACGAAGTCGTCGGTGACGTTCTCGATCGGTCCCGTTGTCGGGTAGATGCCCGCGTTGTTGACCAGGATGTCGAGGTTGCCGCCACCCGCCGCGGTTGTCACTGCCGCCACGACTTGGTCGGCCTTCGTGATGTCGCACGCGACAAACGTGCCGCCCACCTCGTTCGCAACGGATGCGCCCGAGGGGTCCATGTCGGCGAGCGTCACGGTGGCACCGGCAGCGATCAAACGCTCGGCGATGGCACGGCCGATTCCCTTGGCCGCACCGGTGACGAGGGCCCGCTTTCCGGAGAGATCGATGAGTGATGCGTTGTCGAGTGTCGCCATGCCCCGACGTTAGTGTCGCGGCATGGAGCCGAGCGACGCCGTCTTGTTCAGCCTGATCGACGAGGCGTTCCAACTCGACCCACCCGCAACCTTCGCCGCGATGCGCGAACGCTGTCCGGTACATCACACGGAAGAACCGGCACCACATTTCAGCCTGTCGCGCGAGGTCGATGTCGCGACGGCCCTTCGCGACGATGCGGTGTGGTCGTCGAAGTTCGGCCCGGGTCTCGCTTACGGTCAACCGGGGACGGGCGTACTCGTCTCCAGCGATCCGCCGGCACACACCGCCGAACGGCTTGCAATCACCCGAATCTTCAAGCCTTCCGCCATCGAAGCGATGGAGGGCGACGTCCGCGAATTGGTGTTCGGAATCGTCGAAAGAATGAAAGACCGCGGAAGCGGCGACATCATCGCCGACCTCGGAATGCCGGTGCCGCTGACCATCATGTGCTGGCTTCTCGGCACGCCGGTACAGGACATCGAGAAGTTCCGCGACTGGGTGCTTCCGATGGCCGAGGCCGTTGCATACGTCGGTGGCCGCCAAGCGAACCCGACGGTGATCGATGCGTACAGGAACTACGGGGAATACTTCGGCGCGCACATTCGCGCGCGCACTGCAGCGATCGAGTCTGGCGATGCGGTTCCCGACGACCTCCTCACCCGCCTTCTCACCGTCGAACGCGACGGCGAGAAGTTGACCTTCCAACAGGTCATCGGTTTTTGTCAGTTCCTTCTCGTTGCGGGCTCGGCAACGACGACGTTGCTCATCGGGAACGTGGTGAAACGACTCATGGAGTTCCCCGACCAGATGGAACTCGTGCGCGAGAACCGCAGCCTCATCCCCAACGCGATCGAAGAGAGTCTGCGTTTCGATGCGCCCGTTCACGGCCTCTTCCGCACCAACACTTGTCCCGTCACCATTCACGGCGTGGACATTCCGGTCGACACCAAGGTGTTGATGATGTTCGGCTCGGCGAACCGCGACCCCGAGGCATGGGAACGGCCCGACGTGTTCGACGTGACGCGCGATCTCACGACGCTGAAGCGCCACGCCGCGTTCGGGGTCGGCATCCACTACTGCCTCGGCGCACCGCTATCCCGACTGGAGGGGGCGCTCGCCCTCGAGGCCATCCTTGACCACCTCCCCCGGATCCGGCCGAACGGCACCCCAACCCTCGTCAAGGCCCAGGTTCTCAAGGGATTCGAGACGCTGCCGGTGCGCTGGGACTGAGGAAATCCGAAGGCAACCGCCCGATAAAGAAAAGTTGACTATTCCGATAGGGTTTTGCAGAATAAAACCCGACTGGAAGGGTCAGCAATGCAATTTCCCATCAACTTGAACCTGACAGGCCGGCGGGTGCTGCTCGTCGGCGCCGGGCGCATCGGCCTGCGCAAGGCCCAGCAGTTGTTGGTGTGCGGAGCCGACCTCACGGTGATCGCACCCGACGTGGTGTCCGAGTTCGACGAACTCGGCGTGACGATCGTTCGACGTCGTTACGAGGCCGGCGACGCGGCGGGCTTCCGCCTTGTCATCACTGCAACCGGCAACATCGCAGTCGATCAACAGATTTTCGACGAGTGTGAATCGCTCGGCATCTGGGTGAACTCGGCCGACGATCCCGACCGTTGCACGTTCACTCTGCCTGCGGTGCATCGTCAGGGTTCGGTCATGGTCACCGTGTCGACCGGCGGCGCGAGCCCCGCACTGTCGTCGTATCTGCGGGCTCGCATCGGTGACCTCATCGGACCCGAGTTCGCCGACATTGCGGCGGATTTGGCTGCGCGGCGCGCCGATGTCCACGCGCGCGGTGCAAGCACCGAGGACATCGATTGGCGGCCGATCATCGAAGACGTCCTCGTCACGCACGGAGTGTCGAGATGACCGTATATCTGGTCGGCGCAGGCCCGGGTGACGCCGACCTACTGACCGTCAAGGCCGCTCGCCTCGTTGCGAACGCCGACGTGATCGTCCACGACCGCCTTGCCGATCCTTCGATTCTTCAACTCGCCCGTCCCGGCACCGAATGCATCGACGTCGGCAAGCGGCCCGGCGCCCCGACACCCCAGGAAAACATCAATGCGTTGCTCGTCCACCTCGGTGCACAGGGTCTCGAGGTCGTTCGCCTGAAGGGTGGCGACCCGTACGTGTTCGGTCGCGGTGGCGAAGAGGCCGACGCGCTGATCTCGGCTGGCATTCCCTTCGACGTCGTTCCCGGCGTCACGTCTGCAATCGGGGCGCCCGCCGCCGCCGGTGTCCCGGTGACGCACCGCAACGTGTCGACGTCGTTCACCGTCGTCACGGGCCATCGCGAGTCGGGTGGTTCGACGAACATCAACTGGGAGGCGCTCGCGCGCGTCGGGGGGACGATCGTCGTGTTGATGGGAGTCGCAGAACGTTCGTCGATCGCGAAGCGCCTGATGGTTGGCGGACTGGCGGCCGACACCCCGGTTGCCGCCGTGCGATGGGGAACGCGTCCCGAACAGCACACCGTCCGCACGACGCTCGGCGAACTCGGTGACACCGACATCGAAGCGCCGTCGACGATCGTCATCGGTGCCGTCGCGGCGTTCAACTTCGAGCCGACGGCAGGCCGTGTCGAGAAAATCGGCGGGCTCTGAGATGCGTCGGTCGATCGATGACATGCCTCTGACCGCGGAACTTCTGCCGGTCGGCGCCGACGATGCAATGCCGGTGTCGTGGGCCGTTGCAGTGTGCGACGACTACGACGACTCCGAACCGCGCATCGTGCTGACCGTCGAGGAGATCGGCAACGCAGGGGCGGGTCTTGTCGCCCATCTCGGCGCCGACCACGCCCGGCGCCTGCGCGGGGCATTGCACGATGCACTGCGCGAAATCGGCGAGGACACCGGACGATGAGAGATCGATTGATGAAAGAGGGACAGAAGTGACGGCGATTCCCCCCGCACCACAAACCAGGGATCTGTCCGCCGAACAGGCGGCCGACATCGAGCGCTTCGAAAAAGCGATCGAGCAGTACCTCGCCGGCGAGATCTCCGAGGACGTCTTCCGTGTGATGCGGCTCAACAACGGCATCTACGGCCAGCGCCAGGGCGGCACCAATCAGATGGTGCGCATCAAACTGCCCGCGGGCACCATCACACCGGAACAACTCGACTTGATGGGCGAACTCGCCACGGAGTTCTCGCGCGGCTGGGGACACATCACCACACGCCAGAACATCCAGTTCCACTTCGTCGAACTGCGGCGCATCCCTGAAC
>CAYFNP010000110.1:0-5683 GCA_964344425.1 uncultured Bifidobacterium sp.
CATCTACTTCGTTCAGGACCCGCATCGCTATGACGTGATCGTCACCGACAATCTGTTCGGCGACATCCTCACCGACCTCGGTGGTGCCGTCAGCGGTGGCATCGGCCTCGCATCGTCGGCCAACCTCAACCCCGCGCGCACGGGCCCCTCGATGTTCGAGCCCGTGCACGGCTCGGCACCCGACATCGTCGGTACCGGCAAGGCCAACCCAACCGCGGCGATCTTGTCGGCCGCGTTGATGCTTGATTTCCTCGGCGAAAATGCGGCTGCCGACAGAGTTCGTGCTGCGTGCGCACAGCCGACGTCGGGTAACACCACCGAGATCGCAAACGCCATCGCCGCCCGTCTCGGCGGCAAGTAACCTGCCTGAACCCGAAAGGAACTCTCGATGCCCACCCTCGTTCCCACGCCGAAAATCTGGATGAACGGCAAACTCGTCAACTGGGACGACGCCAAGGTTCACGTTCTCACGCACACGTTGCACTACGGCACCGGCGTGTTCGAGGGAATTCGCGCGTACGAGACCGACAAGGGGCCTGCGGTGTTCCGTCTGACCGAGCACATCGAGCGGCTGTTCCGCAGCGCGCACATCCTCGGTATGGAGATCCCGTTCACGGTTCAACAGATCATCGATGCCACGAAGGAAACTGTCGCATCGACGGGGCTGCCCGGTTGCTACATCAGGCCGATCGCGTATTACGGCTACGGCGAAATGGGTCTGAACACGTTGCCCTGCAGCGTCGACGTTGCCATCGCGTGCTGGCCGTGGGGTGCCTACCTCGGTGACGAGGCGATGACCAAGGGCGTCCGCATGAAGATCTCGTCGTGGAAGCGCCTCGACCACAACATGTTGCCGCCCGCGGCCAAGACCGTCGCCAATTATGCGAACTCTTCGCTGGCCAAGGTCGAGGCCCTGAAGGCGGGCTACGACGAGGCGATCTTGTTGAACAACGAGGGTCTCGTCAGCGAATGCACGGGCGAGAACCTGTTCGTCGTGCGCAACGGACGCATCATCACGCCGCCGCTGTCGGCTGGCGCCCTCGAGGGCATCACGCAGGCGAGCGTCATCAAGATCCTCGAGGACCTGGGTTACGCCGTTGAAAAGGGAAACATCGCCCGTTCCGACCTGTACATCGCCGAAGAGATCTTCTGCGTGGGCACTGCGGCCGAGGTCAGCGCCATCAACTCGGTCGACGACCGCAAGGTGCCCTGCCCCGGGCCGATCACCAAGCAGGTGGCCGAGGTCTACGGCAAGGCCGTGCGGGGCCAGTTGCCCCAGTACCGGCACTGGTGCGAGCCCGCGAAATAGGCGGTTTCGGCGGGGTTTGTGCGCTTCCTGTGACAATCCACAGGTCTGTCCACAGCAAATTCTGCCCCGATTTTTAGTTGGCAAAACCTTGGAAATCGGGCGTCCCGTTGACGAATCCGTGAAAATGCGGGCACAATCAGAGTCGTGATGTCCACAGCCCGCACCGTTTCGGCCTTCTCGGCCTGCCGCGCTCTGTCCGCCATCATCATCATTCGTTAGCGCACGGGCCTCCCCGTGCGCAGCCAGCCGCCCAACCGGGCGGCTTTTGTTTTTCCCGAATCAACCACAACCGACAAGACCAGAAGCGAACCACCGAAAAGAGAAATGACATGAGCGCACAGAGCAACTTCGTCGAAGTGTTCGACACCACCCTTCGCGACGGCATGCAGGTCGAGGGCGTGTCGGCGACCGTCGAGGACAAGCTGCGAATTGCCGAGCAACTCGACTACCTCGGCGTGCACTTCATCGAGGGCGGCTGGCCCGGCGCCAACCCGAAGGACATCGAGTTCTTCAAGCGTGCGAGCAACGAGTTGAAGTTCGCCAACTCGACGCTGGTGGCTTTCGGCTCGACGCGGCGCCCGAAGGGCAAGGTCGACGACGACGTGACGCTGCGTAACCTCATCGAGGCCGAGACCTCGGCGGTTTGCATCGTGGCAAAGTGCTGGGACTATCACGTCGAGCACGCGCTGCAGACTTCTCTCGACGAGGGCGTAGCGATGGTCGCCGATTCGGTCGAGTTCCTGAAGGCGAATGGACGCCGGGTACTGGTCGACATGGAACACTTCTTCGACGGCTTCAAGCGCAACCAGGAGTTCTCGCTGCGCGTTCTCGAGGCGGCGGTCATGAAGGGTGCGACGCACCTCGTCTTGTGCGACACAAACGGCGGATCACTGCCCCACGAGGTGGGCGAGATCGTCGCTGCCGTTCGTCGCCACATCGGTGACGACGCGGTTCTCGGGATCCACTGCCACGACGACACCGGTTGTGCAGTTGCCAATTCGATTTCGGCGGTCGCCGCAGGAGTTCGTCACGTGCAGGGAACCCTGAACGGTCTCGGTGAGCGCACGGGCAACGCCAACCTCACCACCATCATCCCGAACCTTCAGTTGAAGATGGGCTTCCGCTGCCTGCCGGAAGAGAACATGCAGCGTTTGACGCCCGTCAGCCATCACGTAGCCGAGGTGCTGAACCGCCCGCTGAACCCGCAGGCCCCGTACGTCGGTGCGTCGGCATTCGCCCACAAGGCCGGTTTGCACGTGTCGGCAATTGCTCGTGCCAAGGATGCGTACGAACACGTCGACCCCGAACTCGTCGGCAACGGCACACGCTTCGTCGTGTCCGAAATGGCCGGTCGTGCGACGATCCAGATGAAGGCCGACGAGTTGGGTTTGACCATGGATGGCCCGGCAGTCAATCAGGTGATCGATGACTTGAAGCGGCTCGAGCACGAGGGCTACCACTTCGAGGCCGCGGATGCGTCGCTTGAGCTTTTGATGCGCCGCGCGTCGGGGTGGAAGTCGCCGTTCTTCAACGTCGAGTCGATGCGGGTCATCACCGACGAGGCCGCCGACGGAACGTTCACCACCGAGGCCACGGTGAAGGTTTGGGTGGGGGACGAGCGTTTCGTTCACACCGCCGAGGGCAACGGGCCGGTCAACGCGATCGACTCGGCGTTGCGTGCCGCACTTGCAACGCGGTTTGCGCAACTCGCGAAGATTCACCTGACCGACTACAAGGTGCGCATTCTCGACGGTGCCACGGCCACCGGCGCGGTGACGCGAGTACTCATCGATGCCACGAACGGCGAGCGCTCGTGGACCACCATCGGCGTGTCGCCGAACATCATCCAGGCATCGTGGCAGGCGCTTGAGGAGTCGCTCGTTTACGGTCTTCTGCACAGCTGACGGCTACTGTCGGGCCATGGCCGCACCGCGCTACGCCCCCGAGTACACCGCCGGACAGACGCCCGCATACGAATCTCCGCAGCACGTTCCTGCTTCGTGGAAGCCGGGTCGTCGCGGCGAAATCGACGGGCGTCAGCCTGCCGGTGCGCGTCTGGGTTACCAAGGGCCCGATCAGGGTTTCGTCCTGAAGATCGCCGCGGCGCTTCGCCCCGAGGTCAAGGTGCAAACCGGCGAAAGCGTCGACGACGCAATTCGCGGCAGCATCAACATCGCACTCAAGCGTGCCTCGTTGTACGGACGGGCGCCGGTCGTGCACGACCTGCGCATTGCACTCACAATTTGGGGCTGGCTCGACGCGAACCCGCCGGCAGACCTTGTCGCTGCTCGCCGGAAGTTGTTCGAGGGCGTCTCGCACGTGACCGCGCATTACACCGAAGGACGTCACATCGCCGATCTCGTTCCCGAGTCGACGCTGCGGATGACACCCGAGGCTGCAAAGAACGCGATGCCCGGCTCGTGGCGCGCTCTCACCGGCTCCCCCTGAGGGTTCTCGGTGCGTTTGGACTCGGTTTTTGCTACATCGCGCACCGAGAAACGTGAGCCTCAGCGTTCCTGGAGCGCGATACCCGAGATAATCAGCGCGCCGCCGAAGTAGTCCCAGCCACTCGGGGTCTGGTCGAACACGACGAAGCCAAAAATGCTCGAGACGATCGGCAACATTGCGAGCAGTACCGAATAGTGACGCACGCTGACCAGTCGATGGATGCGTTGGTCGATGCCGTAACTGGTGACGCTCGACAGCGCACCGACGAGAAGGCCGATGCCCAGAAGGTAGGGGTGCGACACGACCGCACCGGGATTCAACAAACCGAACGGCAGTGTGAGGATGGTGCCGAAGACGAAGGCCATCGCAAGACCGTCGATGCCCGAGTGCGCGCGTGCGACGCGTGAACCGAAGACGATGTGCACGGCCCACGATGCCGCCGCGAGAAGAATGAAGAAGACGCCCAGCGGTTCGTCTCCGATTTCGACGCCGCTCAGAATCGCGACGCCGGCAACGGCCAACACCAGCGCGAGCGCATTGCGCCGTGTCCGTGTGAGGATTGCGGCCACCGTGATCGGTCCGATGAATTCGATCGCGACGCCCTTCCCGAGCGGAAGCCGATCGATCGCGAGATAGAAGAAACTGCTCGTCAGGCCCGTCGACAGCCCGAAAATCGCGGCCGACTTCAATTCATCCCGAGACCATTGCGAGGGGCGCAACACTCGAGGACCGGCGATCACGGCCGCGACAACCATCGCCCCCGCCATGCGCAGCCACGCAACCGTTCCGGGGTTGGCAACGTCGAAGGTCGACTTGGCAATCGCATTGCCCGAGTTCAGGGCGAACGCAGAGAGCAGGAAGAGAAGTTCCGCCTCGTAGTTTCTGTTTCTCGGTGCGTCGTGTTGCAAAAACCGAGTCAATTCACACCGAGAACCCTCAGTGGAAGAGGTCGGGGTCGGACTGCACGATGTCGTCCCACAACGGCTGGAAGTTCAGCCACGTCGCGGCCGGGAACGCAGTGTTGTTGCGGGTGTATTCGGCCCACTCGTGGGGGATCAACTTCGGCTTGCCCGCGGCCTCGGCCATCAGTTGCGCCTGGCAACTGCGCTCCATCGTGATGAACGCGTAAGCGGCCGCATCGACGGTTTCACCGGTCGTGAAGAGGCCGTGGTTCTGGTGGATGGCCGCCTTGTACTTGCCGAACTTCTCGGCGAACCGGATTCCGTCCTCGATTTCGAAGACAACCTTGCCGCCGACATCGTCGATGAGGACGTGGTCGTTGTAGAACGCGCACGCATCCTGCGTAATCGGGTCGAGCAGGCGACCGAGCGACGACCACGATTTGCCGTACACCGAGTGGGCGTGCGCCGCGGCGTTGATGTCGGGACGCGCCTTGTGAACCGCGGCGTGCAGGACGAACGCCGCGCGGTTGACGGGCCGTGTTCCGTAGACGACGTCACCGTCGTGGTTTACGAGAATGAGATCGCTGACCTTGATCTGGCGGAACGACATCGAGAATGGATTGACCCAGAAGTGATCGGTGAACTCGGGATCTCGCACCGTGATGTGGCCGGCGACACCTTCGGAGAATCCGAACTTGCCGAAGATGCGCAAGGCACCCGCGAGACGTTCTTTCCTGTGGCGACGCTCGTCTTCGAAGTTGTCGAATTTCGGGATGCCGTCGAGGCTGACCTGCTTGGGCGTCAGCGGCACGCCGTCGATGGTCGGGACACTGGGTGCATCGGTGATTGCCATGTCTCAACATTACGCCGTGTCCACAACGGGGCGTCTTTTCGGCGCGGATTCGCGCAGAACCTGCACGACACCGCGCCGAGAACCCTACGATTCGGGGTCTATGGCGGACCCGACATCTGACGTTTCGACCTGGCCCCACACCGATTCGGGTATCCCGATCGCACCGCTCTA
>CAYFNP010000111.1:0-5628 GCA_964344425.1 uncultured Bifidobacterium sp.
CCGAGAAGCCTTGTAGCGTTGGGGGGGTGAGTGAAACGGTGCGAATCGGTCTGCTTGGTTGCGGCAACGTCGGCGCGGCCTTCGTCGAGCTGGTCAACGAGCGCGCAGCGACGATCGCCGAGCGCACCGGCATCAACCTCACCATCTCCAAGGTTGCGGTTCGCGACGCGTCCCGTGCGCGCGGCGTGTCTCTTCCCAACGGCGCCGTCGTCACCGACGCGAACGCGGTCGTCGAAGACCCGAACGTCGACCTGGTCGTCGAGGTGATGGGTGGCATCGACCCGGCGCGGGGGGCGATCACCGCCGCACTTGGAAAAGGCAAGCCGGTTGTCACCGCAAACAAGGCCCTGCTCGCCGATTCGGGTGTCGGGTTGTTCGCGGCGGCCGACTCGGCAGGCGTCGACCTTCTCTTCGAGGCCGCAGTCGCCGGCGGAATCCCGTTCATCCGTCCGCTTCGGGAAAGCCTGCGCGGCGAACCCATTCGCCGCGTGATGGGAATCGTCAACGGCACGACCAACTTCATCCTGACGAAGATGACCGAAGACGGCGCCGACTACGGCGACGTCCTGCGCGAGGCACAGCAACTCGGTTTCGCCGAGGCCGACCCCACCGCCGACGTCGAGGCCTTCGACGCTGCGGCAAAGTGCGCGATCATCGCAAGCATCGCCTTCGGTGCCGACGTACGCGCGGCCGACGTGCATCGAGAAGGCATCACGTCGATCACCGCCGCCGACATCGCCGTCGCTGCGCGTCTGGGTTACGTCATCAAGTTGCTCGCGATCGCCGAACGCAGCGGAGACTCGGGCGAACTGTCGGTGCGGGTTCACCCGGCGATGGTGCCGACGTCGCATCCGCTGGCCAGCGTTCGCGAGGCCTACAACGCCGTCTTCGTCGAGGGCGAAGCAGTCGGATCACTCATGTTCTACGGCCGCGGCGCCGGCGGAGACCCCACCGCCAGCGCGGTTCTCGGTGATGTCATCGACGCTGCGGTCAACCTGAAGAAGGGCACCCACGCAATGCTCGGTTCGTTTGCACGTCCGCGGTTCACGCCGATCGACGACACGACGAGCGAGTATTTGCTGCCCCTCGAGGTCGTCGACCAACCCGGCGTTCTCCACGCGATCACCGGGGTCTTCGCCAAGCACGGCGTCAGCATTCGCGCCGCGGAACAGGTGGGCATCGGCGAGAACGCGCGTCTCGTGTTCATCACGCACGACGCGCGCGAGGCCTCCGTCCACGCCTGCCTCGCGGAGTTCACACAACTGAACGTCGTCAAGCGATCGGGCGGTTTCATCCGCGTCGTCGGTCGATAGGCGCAACCGCGATGCGTTACGTCTCGACGCGTGGTGCCGCGCCCGTACTCGGTTTTGCCGACACGGTTCTCGCGGGCCTCGCCTCTGACGGCGGTCTGTACGTTCCGGAATCCTGGCCCGCGGCACCGGAACACATCAGCAACGACTACGCGAGCCTTGCCGCGAGCGTGATGTCGCCATACATCGGCGACGAGATCTCTTCCGACGATCTCGGCCGCCTGTGCGCCGACGCGTACTCGACTTTCCGCGACCCGCGCATCACGCCACTCGTACCGCTCGAGCAGGGGCACTGGATGCTCGAGCTGTTCCACGGCCCGACCCTCGCGTTCAAGGACGTCGCACTTCAGTTTCTCGGCAAGTTGTTCGACCACCTTCTCGAGGCGCGCGACGAGCGCATCACCATCGTCGGTGCGACCAGCGGTGACACCGGTAGCGCCGCGATCGACGGCGTGAAGAATTGCTCGCGCGTCAAGATCGTCATTTTGTATCCCGACGGTCGGGTCAGCGACGTGCAGCGTCGGCAGATGACCACCGTCAATTCGCCGAACGTGAAGACCCTCGCCGTCGACGGCACATTCGACGATTGTCAGGACTTGGTGAAGGCGATGTTCAACCACGCCGAATTCCGCGATCGCCATCGACTGTCGGCCGTCAACTCGATCAACTGGGCGCGCATCATGGCACAGGTCGTCTACTACTTCTCCGCGATCCAGCAGGTGGCCGCAAACGGTGAATCCATCAGCGATGGCGTCTCGTTCAGTGTTCCGACGGGCAACTTCGGCAACGTGCTGTCGGGTTGGATCGCAAAGCGAATGGGCGCACCCATCCGCAATCTCGTCGTCGGGTCGAACTCGAACGACATCCTCACGCGGTTCTTCGAGACCCACGAGATGCGCGCCCGCGACGTGGTGCCGACGCTCAGTCCCAGCATGGACATTCAGGTGTCGTCGAACTTCGAGCGCTTGCTCTTCGAGATGAACGGCCGCGACGGTGGTCTGACGACCGAACAGTTGAAGCGATTCCGCACGGCCGGCGCGTTCGCCGTCGAGTCCGATCAGTACGACAAGTGGCTCGCCCCTGTCTTCCGCGCCGCGCGCTGCGACGACGTACAGACAACGGCAATGATCAAGGACGTCTTCGAGTCGACCGGGATGATGATCGACCCGCACACCGCGGTCGGCGTTCTGGGGGGACGAAGCTTCCAAGAGAACGGCGTGCCGATGGTGACCCTGGCAACGGCGCACGCGGCGAAATTCCCCGACGCCGTCGAGCGCGCAACCGGTCAGCGCCCCGGACTGCCGGTGCACATGGCAGACCTCTTCGACCGCGCCGAGCGCATCACCCCCGTCGCGAACGACCTCGCCACGGTCGAGGCCGAGGTCGCCGCACTGTCGGGTCTCTGACGCCCCGTTTTCCCCCAAAAAGCGGGGGAGCGTTGCAATCGGGCCCCGGGCAAAGTTATGGTGAGAGGGCTCGCTTGGCGAGCCGTTTCGCATCGGAGATTCTTCCCGCGTTTGCGAACCCCAATGAATCCCGCCCGTTTCATGCGTGCATGCGGGGCTGAAAGGTAGGCAGCGGTGGCTGCAGAAGCACTAGAGAAGTCGGTACTCGAGGGCAAGGACCGCGAGCAACTGATGGCAATCGCACAGGCGCTCGGCGTGAAATCCGTTTCACGGGCGAAGAAGGCCGAGTTGATCGACAAGATCCTCGAGCAGACCGCGACCCCCGAGCCGACCAAGAAAGAGCCCCGCCGTGACGAGGCACCGGAACGACCGGCGAACCAGCAGAAGAGCCAAACCCCGGCAGAACCCCGCGTTGTCATCGGCCCCGACGGCGAACCGCTCAGTGAATGGGAACTCGAGCTCGCCGAACACGAGGGAACGCTCGACGAAACCGCGGCGGCCGGCCACCAGCGCAATCCGCAGCGCAACGACCGCAATCGTGACGGCCAGCAACGCGACGGCCAGCACCGCAACGACCGCAACCGTGACGGCCAGCAACGTGACGGCCAACAGCGTGATTTCGGCCAGCGTCGTGACTTCGACGGCGAAGGCGGCGGTCGCAACCGTCGACGTCGCCGACGCAACAAGGGACGCCGCGACGACATGGCGCCACAGGGCGACGATCGTTACGAAGTCGAGGCCGGCGACGGCGAACCGATCAGCACCGAGCCGGTCGCGGTCAAGGGCTACCTCGACCTGCGCGACGAGGGCTACGGCTTCCTTCGCGTCAACGGCTACCTGCCACACCGCGACGATGCGTACGTATCGGTCAAGCAGACGCGCCAGTACGGACTGCGCAAGGGTGACAACGTCACCGGCATGGCCCGCCCCGCGGGTCGCGGTGAAAAGAACCCCGCGTTGCTCGAGATTCACTCGATCAACGGCAAGCCCGCAGACTCGGTGAAGGGCCGTCCGCGTTTCGAGGACCTCACGCCGTTGTTCCCCGACGAGAAGTTGCGCCTCGAGGATCCGCAGGACCCGACCAACATGACGGCGCGCATCATCGACCTCATCTCGCCGATCGGAAAGGGTCAGCGCGGTCTCATCGTGTCGCCTCCGAAGGCCGGCAAGACCACGGTGATGAAGACCATTGCGCAGTCGATCGAGCAGAACAACCCCGAGGTAAAGCTCATCGTGCTCCTCATCGACGAGCGCCCCGAGGAAGTCACCGACATGAAGCGCACGGTGAAGGGCGAGGTCATCTCCTCCACCTTCGACCGTCCGAGCGACGAGCACACGCACATCGCCGAGATGTGCATCGAGAAGGCGAAGCGCATGGTGGAGATGGGCGAGGACGTCGTCATCATCCTCGACGGCATCACGCGACTCTCGCGTGCGTACAACCTGGCCGCTCCCGCCAGCGGTCGCATCATGTCCGGTGGTATCGACGCCGGTGCGCTGTACCCGCCGAAGAAGTTCTTCGGTGCGGCCCGCAACGTCGAAGAAGGCGGCAGCCTCACGATTCTCGCGACATGCCTCGTCGAAACGAACAGCCGCATGGACGAAGCGATCTTCGAGGAGTTCAAGGGAACCGGCAACATGGAACTGCGTCTCGACCGCAAGTTGGCCGAGCGCCGCGTGTACCCGGCCATCGACGTCGATGCGTCGAGCACCCGCCACGAAGAGCTTCTCTTCGACCGCAAGCAGCTGCAGTTGGTGTGGAAGTTGCGCCGCGTCCTCTCCGGACTCGCGGCCGACGGCAACGCCGCCCCGGGTCTGGAACTGCTGATCGACCGCCTGAAGTCCTTCCGCAACAACGACGAATTCCTCGCCGAGATCGCCAAACAGCCCTCGATGTGAGGCCCGTTCGGGGTGAGGAAGCCCGACCGACACCGATAGGATTTTCCGCCATGAAGACCGACATCCACCCGAACTACGCAGACACGCACGTCAAGTGCTCGTGCGGCAACACCTTCACGACGCGCAGCACCAAGGGTGGCGATCTTCTCGTCGAACTCTGCAACGAGTGCCACCCGTACTTCACCGGCAAGCAAAAGCTGGTCGACACCGGTGGCCGCGTCGAGCGCTTCAACAAGCGCTACGGATCGCGCAAGACCAAGAAGTAGACCACTCGGTCCCCACGTGTCGACCAACGACACGCGCAAGAGTCAACTTCTCTCGCTGAAGCTGCGCGCCCTCGTGCGCGATCATCTCGGCTACGAATCCGAATCCGGTTTGGTACCCGACGTGTTCGCCCGAGGAGCGGCGGTCGTCGAGGGCGACGTCGCCTGGGTGTTCGTCGACGATCGTCCCGAACGCGGACTCGGCCCCGCACTGTTGTGGTCGCTGAAAGAGGGACATCGTGCGCTCAACGTGCTCGCCGAACGGTGTACCGGAATCCTTGCGCGTCAGGCGGCTCTTTTCACGATGCCGATCACGGTCTGGTACGTCGACGGTCGAACCTTGATGCCGGCGATCGCCGAACCGTACGAACCGGCCGCCGATCCGAGCGCGGCACATCTTTCGTTCATCGAACTCATCGAACGCGGAGGTGCCACACCCGTGGTCGAGCACGGAGTCGTTGCGGGCGAGGTCCTTGGCCTCGAAGTTTGCCGCGCAGTCGACGACCCGGTCACCGGCGCGGCGAGGCTCGAGGTCGGCATGGGTGCACACGACCGCGAGGCGTTCGCTCTGTTGCACGGCGATCGTCCGACGGTCGAGGCTCTGGCCGACGTTGTATCGCACGTCCGGCGCCACCGCACGCCCGATGCCGAGGCGCACCCGTTCAATCGCATCGCGCCCGAACGTCTGTTGCGTTCGACTGCACTGGCCGATCCGTCGTTGGTTGGGGCGGCGTCGCTGACGGTTTGTGA
>CAYFNP010000112.1:0-5611 GCA_964344425.1 uncultured Bifidobacterium sp.
GTGAGGGTGGTCGTACGGTGGGTGCTGGCCGCGTCACGAAGATCATCAAGTAGGGAAACCGGTACAGACCATGGCACAAAGCATCCGCATCCGTCTCAAGGCGTTCGACCACGAGATCATCGACCAGTCGACGCGCAAGATCGTCGAGACGGTGACGCGTACCAACGCGTCGGTCCGTGGTCCGATCCCGTTGCCGACCGACAAGCACCGTTTCACGGTCATCCGTGGACCGCACGTCGACAAGGACTCCCGCGAGCACTTCGAGATGCGTATCCACAAGCGCCTCATTGACATCGTCGATCCGAACGCAAAGACCATCGACAGCCTGCAGCGCATCGAGCTGCCGGCAGGAGTCGACATCGAAATCAAGATCCAGTCGAACTGACATTTCAGTTTTCTTAGGAACTTCTTAGGGCCGGCGCATGGTGCGCCGGCCCTTTGCGTTGTAGAAAAAGACCCATGAGCATCTGGAACGACACCCCCTCCGGACGCGACGGCGACGACGCTGCGGGTCGGGTTCCGCGTATCGAACCCCTGTGGACTCCGATCACCGGCTCGACGCCGCTGCCACCCCCGCCTCCGGCTCCGACGGCACCGCAAGCGTCGGCAGAGGGCAGTGCGCCGCGTCGTGAACGCAGGGGTCTCGGCGTGCTCACCATTGCCACGGTCTCGGTCGTTTCTGCGCTGATCGGCGCCGTCGTCGGTGTCGTCGCCACGCGCGACGATTCTTCGAACGTCACCACCGGAAGCATCGTGACCGCGCCGTCCGCCGATGGGGTGGCTGCAGCACAGACGCAGGTCGGCAAGATCGCCGCGGCCGTTGCGCCGAGCGTTGTCACCATCACGGCGATGACCGAGAACCAATTCGGTGAGGGCGAATCCGTCGGTACCGGCGTCATCATCGACTCGAACGGAGAACTTCTCACCAACGCGCACGTCGTGGCCGATGCGAAGTCGGTGCAGGTCCGCCTGATGAACGAGACCGAACCGCGCAAAGGAACGGTCGTCGCATCCGACGCGACGAACGACCTTGCGCTCGTGAAGATCGATGCGACAGGGCTGACTGCGGCGGTGTTCGCGGACTCGACGAAGGTCCGCCTCGGTGACCCCGTTGTCGCGATCGGTTACGCGCTGAATCTCGACGGCGGACCCAGCGTCACGTCGGGCATCGTCTCGGCGCTCGGTCGCACGATCACCACTGACGGCGGTGCGCTGAACGGCCTGATCCAAACCGACGCAGCCATTTCGTCGGGAAACTCCGGTGGGCCGTTGGTGAACGACCGCGCGCAGGTGATCGGCATCAACACCGCGGTCGCACGAAGTGACACCGGCACCGCGGCGAACAACATCGGTTTTTCCATCTCGACCCAAGAAGTGCTGCGCGTCGTCGAGGCACTGCGCGCGCAGGGCAAGGGTGTCAAGCGCAAGCAGGGTTATCTCGGCGTCGGTCTCACCGATCGCACCGACGGCGGCCAGGGCGCTGTCATTGCGAACGTCGAGTCGGGTTCACCTGCGGACAAGGCGGGTATCCGCGAGGGCGACGTCGTCGTTGCCATCAACGACGAGCCGATCGCGGGTCGCACGGGCATGATTGCAATCGTGCGCGATGCGCAACCCGGCGAGACCATCACGGTGAAAGTCGAACGCAAGGGCAAGACCGTCACGGTGAAGGCCACCCTCGCCGAGCGCGACACCTCCAACGACTGAGGGTTCTCGGTGCGTTTCGACTCGGTTTTTGCTACATCACGCACCGAGAACTGTCACTGACGAGAAACGCGAATAGCCTGACCACGTGAATCGGTTGGTCTCCGACATCGACGTCACCGCGTATCGACGTGACGGTTTCGTGGTGTTGCGCAACGTCGTGCCGCGCGAAACCCTCGATGCGCTCGCGACGGGTGTCGAAGAGAACATGCGGCAACCGAGTGACTGGACCAATGACTACACACCGAAGGGTGCGGGTGGTCGGTTCTTCGATGACTACGTGAGTTGGGACCGCATCCCCGAGTACCGCGCCGCCGCACTCGATGGCGCGCTGCCGCGGATCGCCGCAGCTCTCATGGCAACGAACAGGCCGCGCTTCTTCCACGAACACGTTCTGGTGAAGGAACCCGGCACGGTCACTCCGACCCCTTGGCACCATGACGACCCGTATTACGGGCTCGACGGAATGGACAACGTCAGCCTCTGGGTGCCGCTCGACCCCATCCCCGAGTCCATCGCCCTGCGCTGTCTGCGGGGTAGCCACGCCACCGGACGGCGGTTCATTCCCAACCGTTTCAAGGACGATTCGCCGTATGTCACAAATGCACAAGGCTTCGAACTGATGGGGGACCCGGGCCGTTGGTGGTCGGACCCGGGGGTCGTGGCCTGCTCGGCCGAGCCCGGGGACCTCGTCGCGTTCCACTTCCGGACCCTGCACGCCGCCCCGGGAACCGAGGGCCACGCGGGTCGCCGGCGGGTGGTCAGTTTCCGGTATCTGGGTGACGACATGCGCTGGGCCCACCGGCCGTGGACCACCTCGCCGCCGTTCCCCGACGCAGGACTGCACCCGGGAGACCTCCCCGACGGGGACCGTTTTCCGGTCGTGGCGCTCGCCGACTGACCCGGCCCCTGCGAGCGGACCCGGGGAGCCCCCACTTCTCGGTGCGCCAAGTAGCAAAAACCGCGTCGAAACGCACCGAAAACCCTTGTTGGGGTGGGAGGGGGGTCCCGCGCCGATAGCGTTTGCCACCTGCCCAGCGGGGGTCATACCCCAAGGGAAGCGTCCAATCGACGTCCGTGTGCGCCCGGCGACGGGAACCTCACGGCACAACCGAACTCAGTGCTCCGTCGGCCGTGCCGCACGGAGCATTTGCGTGAATAAGACAAGTCATCACTTCGAGAAAAAGGGTTGCCGTCATGGCACAAAAAGCGATCGTCGGCGAGAAGGTCGGCATGACACAGGTGTGGGGCGATGACCAGCGCGTCATCCCCGTCACCGTGTTGCGTGTCGAACCGGCTCGTGTCGTCCAGGTGAAGACCGGAGAGCGCGATGGTTACAGCGCGGTTCAGGTCACCTTCGGACAAAAGGAAGCCAAGAAGTTGAACAAGGCCGAGGCGGGACACTTCGCCAAAGCCGGCGTCACTCCGGGACGTCGCGTCGTCGAGCTGCGGCTCGACAGCGTCGATGGTTTCGAAGTCGGCCAAGAGATCACGGTCGACACACTCGCCGCTGGTGAACGTGTCGACGTGACTGCAGTCAGCCGCGGCAAGGGCTTTGCCGGTGGCATGAAGCGTCACAACTTCGGCGGTCAGGGCGCGAGCCACGGTAACCACAAGCACCACCGTGCGCCGGGCTCGATCGGTTCGTGTTCGTTCCCGGGTCGTGTCTTCAAGGGTCTGCGCATGGCGGGTCACATGGGACACGAGCAGGTCACCACGTTGAACCTCGAAGTCGTGCAAGCCGACCTCGAGCGTGGACTGTTGTTGGTCAAGGGCTCGGTGCCCGGGCCCAACGGTGGTGTTGTCATTGTCCGCAATGCAGTGAAGGCGAAGTGAAGTCATGCCGACAGTAACCGTGAAGACTCCCGCCGGCAAAGACTCCGGCAACGTCGATCTCGCTGCATCGGTCTTCGGCGTTCAGCCGAACGTTCCGGTGATGCACCAGGTCGTCACTGCGCAGCTCGCGCATCGTCGCGCAGGAACGCAGAGCACGAAGACCCGTTCGGAAGTTTCGGGTGGTGGCAAGAAGCCGTTCAAGCAAAAGGGCACCGGTGGTGCACGTCAGGGTTCAACCCGCGCTCCGCACTACAGCGGTGGTGCAGTTGCACTCGGGCCGAAGCCCCGCAAGTACGGCCAGCGCACGCCGAAGAAAATGGTGAAGCTCGCACTCGCATCGGCACTGTCCGATCGCGTGAACGAAAATCGTCTCGTCGTCGTCGACGACTGGGCGTTCTCGACACCCAGCACCAAGGCGGCAACCGCAGCGTTGAAAGCACTCGGTGTGTCGGGTTCGGTGCTCGTCGTTGTCGGACCGAACGACACCAACGTCGACAAGTCGTTCCGCAACCTGCACGATGCGCAGGTCATTCAGCTCTCCGAACTCAATGCGTACGACGTTCTCTGCAACGAATGGATCGTCTTCACGAAGTCGACCCTTCCCACCGAAAAGGATGGCGAGTGATGAAAGATCCCCGCGACATCATCTTGAAGCCGATTGTGTCCGAGAAGTCGTACGCGCTCATCGAGCAGGGCGTCTACACGTTTGAAGTTGCACCTGCTGCCAGCAAGCCCGAAATCCACGACGCAGTCGAAGCGATCTGGGGCGTGAAGGTTGCAAAGGTCAACACGCTCAATCGCAAGGGCAAGGTTCGCCGTTCGCGCGGCTCGAACCGCTTGGGCACCCGCAAGGACACCAAGCGCGCCATCGTCACACTCGCAGCCGGCAACGAAATCCCGTTGTTCGAGAGCTGATCCAGGGAAATCAAGGAACCACGTCATGGCAATTCGCAAACGGAAGCCCACTAGCGCGGGTCGTCGTTTCCAGACCGTCTCTGACTTCTCGGAAGTCACGAAGTCGACACCGGAAAAGACACTCCTCGCGCCGCGCCCCCGCTCGGGTGGTCGCAATGCCTACGGTCGCAAGACCGCTCGTCACCGCGGAGGCGGACACAAGCGTCAGTACCGCGTCATCGATTTCAAGCGCAACAAAGACGGCGTCGAAGCCAAGGTTGTCGCCATCGAGTACGACCCGAACCGCACGTGTCGCATCGCTTTGCTCCACTACATGGACGGCGAGAAGTCGTACATCCTCGCGCCGAAGGGCCTCGAGGTTGGCGACCGCGTGTCGTCGGGCCACGGTGCCGACATCAAGCCGGGTAACGCAATGCCTTTGCGCTACATGCCCGTTGGTACCACGGTGCACAACGTCGAATTGCGCCCCGGCCAAGGCGGCAAGATCGGTCGTTCGGCCGGCATGGCCGTTCAGCTCGTCGCCAAGGAAGGCGACTTCGCAACGCTGCGTATGCCGTCGACCGAAATGCGTCGCGTTCTCATCGACTGCCGCGCAACCGTCGGTGAAGTCGGCAACGCCGAACACGAACTCGTGAAAATCGGCAAGGCCGGTCGTAACCGTTGGAAGGGCGTTCGCCCGCAGAGCCGCGGTGTCGCCATGAACCCCGTCGACCACCCGCTTGGTGGTGGCGAAGGCAAGACCTCGGGTGGTCGCCCGGCCGTGTCGCCGTGGGGCAAGCCCGAAAAGCGCACGCGTAACACCAACAAGGCATCGCAGAAACTGCTCGTTCGTCGCCGTCGTAGCGGCAAGGGTCGGAGGTAATCACCATGTCACGCAGCCTGAAGAAGGGCGCATTCGTCGACGACCATCTGTTGAAGAAGGTCGACGCTGCAAACGCCGACACCGACCGCAAGGTCATCAAGACCTGGTCGCGTCGTTCGACGATCATTCCCGACATGGTCGGTCACACGATTGCCATCCACGACGGTCGCAAGCACGTTCCGGTGTACATCTCGGAGTCCATGGTTGGTCACAAGCTCGGTGAATTCGCGCCGACCCGTACCTTCAAGTTCCACTCCGGCCAGGAAAAGAATGTGAAGGGCAAGTAATGACCGG
>CAYFNP010000113.1:0-5593 GCA_964344425.1 uncultured Bifidobacterium sp.
ATGCGACGCTGCGCTACGGCCAGCCGGACGAACTGTCGATTGCCGAACTCGCCGCAATCGACAACCCGTACAACACGTACACGCGCAAGGGATTGCCTCCGACGCCGATCGCCAACCCGGGTCGCGCCGCGATACGCGCAGCACTCAATCCCGCGCCGAATCCGCCGTTGTCAGACCCGATGTGTGCCGGCCTGAAGAAGTCGCAACGCTGTGAGTACCTGTACTACGTCATCGCCGACGACGAAGGCGGGCACGTATTCGCCGCGACGGCGGCGCAGCACGAAAAGAACGTCGAGGCGGCCCGCGCCGCGGGTTTGATCGGTTGACAATGGCTGCGCAAATCACCGGCAGCACGCGCGTGGCGTGCGTTCTCGGGTCGCCGGTTCGCCACAGCCTTTCACCGGCTATCCACAACGCAGCGTTCGCGGCCGCCGCCATCGACGCGGTGTACGTGGCGCTCGATGTCGGTGCGACCGACCTTGGGCGCACCGTCACGGCGCTCCGCGCGGTCGGATTCGAGGGCGCGTCGGTCACCATGCCGCACAAGGAAGCGGCGTTGTCTCTGTGCGACACCGTCGGGCCCGTCGCGCGCGCTCTCGGTTCGGTCAACACGCTCGTACCCCGCTCCGACGGAACCCTGCACGGCGAAAGCACCGACGGCGAGGGATGCGTCGGAGCCCTGCGCGGCGCAGGCGTCGATCCACTCGGCCGCAGATGCATCGTCGTTGGCGCGGGCGCAACCGCGCGGGCGTGCATCCTTGCGCTGGCGAACTCGGGTGCCGACGCAATTGGTGTGCTGAACCGCACGCCATCACGCGCGGCCGATGCCGCGCGGCTCGCCGCTGGAGCGGGCTACGTGGCGCAATCAAGCGACATTGCGAACAGTGACGTGATCGTCCACGCGACTCCGGCGGGAATGGGCGACAACGTCGACACGGCGTTCGACTACGGACTCGTCCGCAATCACCACACCGTGCTCGATGCGGTCTATCAACCTCTCGAAACGCCGCTGCTGGCAACTGCGCGTCACGCAGGAGCGCGTTGCATCGATGGTCTCTGGATGCTCGTCCATCAAGCGGTTGCCCAACAAGAGTTGTGGACGGGGTCGAGGCCCGATCCCTCCGTCATGCGCGCCGCGGCAGAGCGCGAACTCGAGCGCCGTCGCGGATAGCCTGCAACACGTGTTGCGATACCTCACGGCCGGCGAGTCCCATGGTCAGGCCCTCGTCGTCATTGTCGAGGGCCTTCCCGCCGGTTTGCGGGTCACATCAGACGACATCCAGGCAGAACTTGGTCGTCGGCGCCTGGGTTTTGGTCGCGGTCCGCGCCAACGCTTCGAGGTCGACGAGATCGCGCTTCTCGGCGGAATCCGTCACGGCCGCACGCTGGGTTCGCCGGTCGCCATCCAGATTCAGAACACCGAGTGGTTCCGCAGCGACAAGTGGCACAAGGAAATGTCGCCCGAGCCCGGGCACACCGAGTCGCCGCTGACCCAACCCCGTCCGGGTCATGCCGATCTGGCCGGAATGCAGAAGTACGGATTCGACGATGCGCGCGACGTTCTCGAACGGGCCAGTGCACGTGAAACCGCGGCCCGCGTCGCCGCCGGGGCATTGGCGAAGTTGTTGCTTCGCTCGATCGGTGTCGAGGTGATCTCGCACGTCATTCAAATGGGCGACGTACGTGCGGACCTGTCGGTTCGCCCTCTTCCGTCCGACCTGCCGCGCATCGACGACAGCCCGGTGCGTTGTTTCGATGCCGCTTCCGAGGCAGCGATGGTCAAGGCCGTCGAGGACGCGGCACGCGAAGGTGACAGCCTCGGTGGAGTCGTCGAAGTCATCGCCCACGGCGTGCCGGTTGGCCTTGGTAGCCACGTGCACTGGGACCGCAAGATCGACGCCAACCTCGCCCAGGCAATCATGAGCATCCAGGCGGTGAAGGGCGTCGAGATCGGTGACGGATTCGAGGTTGCCGGTCGCAGGGGAAGCATGGCGCACGACCCGATCGAATGGGACGAAAAGGCCGGGGCGTACCGTCGACTCTCCGCACTCGCCGGAGGCACCGAAGGCGGCATGACCACCGGCGAACCAGTCATCGTGCGTGCGGCGATGAAGCCTCTCGCCACGCTTAATCGTCCGACCCTGCAGACCGTCGACGTGGTCACGAAAGAGTCGACCGTCAGCTTCAAGGAGCGCACCGACGTGACGGCCGTTCCCGCGATGGGGGTCGTCGCCGAGACGATGGTGGCACTCGTTCTCGCCACCGAGGCACAGCGCAAATTCGGCGGCGACTCGGTCGACGAATTCACCCGCAACTGCGCCGCCTTCCTCGGTACTCTCTGAACATGCCGGCCGCGCACATCGTGCTTGTCGGCCTGATGGGGGTGGGGAAGTCCTCCGTGGGGAAGTTGCTCGCCCGCGAAACCCATCGGTCGTTCGTCGACACGGACGTGGTGGTCGAGGCCGACCAAGGGCGTTCGATTCGCGACATTTTCCGGCAAGACGGCGAGGCGGCTTTCCGTGCAGCCGAGTTGCGTGCGCTGCGCGCGGCGTTGGCCGCCGACGAGGCCGCGATCATCGCGACCGGCGGTGGGGTGGTCGAGACTTCCGAAGCGCGTGACGTTCTCGGGGCTGCGAAGGCGTCCGGGGTGCGGGTCGTGTGGCTCCGCGCAAGCGTCGCGACGATGCTCAAGCGAACTGCCCGCTCGCAGAATCGACCGCTGCTCGACGGGGACAGAGAGCGGACCCTGAACGAACTTCTCGGCCGCCGGGCACAGTTCTACGCGGCACTTGCCGACCTCGAAATCAACACCGACGACCTTCCCGTGACACGTATTGTTCGAAGCATCATGAACTCGTCGAACGCCACGACCGGCTCCGCTTCCGCATCGACGCCGGAATCCGCCCGCCGCCGCGTGCGTGTCGAACTGGGTGAGCGTTCGTACGACGTCGTTGTCGGCGCGGGTGCCGTGCGCGACCTGGCCGGCCTCATTCCCTCGGGGGTGAAGCGCGCGGTCATCGTCAGCCAAACGGGTGTCCCCTCCATCCCCGAACTCGATCTGCCGACGCACCTGGTCCACATCCCCGACGGCGAACAGGCGAAGAACCTTGCGACGATCGAGATGTTGTGCCGGCAATTCGCAGCGTTCGGTCTCACGCGCAACGACCTCGTCATCGGAGTCGGTGGCGGTCTTGTCACCGATGTTGCGGGCTTCGCTGCGGCGTCGTGGCACCGCGGCACCAGGGTCGTCCACGTCGCCACGACGTTGCTCGCGATGGTCGACGCCGCCATCGGCGGCAAGACGGGAGTCAATCTTCCCGAGGGCAAGAATCTCGTCGGGGCCTTCTGGCAACCTTCGGCGGTCGTCTGCGACACCGACCATCTGACGACGCTTCCGGACCGTGAACTGCGCTGTGGCTGGGGTGAAGTCGCGAAGTACCACTTCCTCACCGGCGATGACATGTTGTCGATGTCGACCGACGAGCGGGTTGCGCGGTGTGCACGCATCAAGGCCGACATCGTCGCCGCGGACGAGCGCGAGGGCGGACGACGTGCGCTCCTGAACTACGGCCACACGTTCGGCCACGCAATCGAGACCGTCACGGGCCATCGTTTCGCTCACGGCGAGGCCGTTGCGCTCGGCATCGTGTGTGCCGCGCATCTGGCGCGAGGAATGAACCGCATCGACGATGCCCGCGTTGCGCAGCACTATCGCGTGCTCGATGCGTATGGGTTGCAGTCAGCGCTCCCTTCCGAAATCGATCACGACCGTCTCATCGAAGCGATGTCCCGAGACAAGAAGGCGACCGACGGTCTCGTCTTCATCCTCGACGGACCAAGTGGTCTCGAGACGGTGCCACGCATCGAACCCGAACTTGTGAAGCAGTCTCTTGTCGCGGCCACTGGGGTACGGTGACGACATGACGGCCAAGCGCGTGCTTCTTCTCAATGGGCCGAACCTCAACCTGCTCGGATCACGCGAGCCCGCCGTCTACGGGTCCGCGACGCTGGCCGACCACGTTGCGGCGACCGAGGCGGCCTGTCGCGACAGGGGTTGGTCGTTGCGTCATCTGCAGTCGAACAGCGAGGCCGAACTCGTTGCCGCAATCCACGCCGCGCGCACCGACGTCGATGCCATCGTCATCAACCCGGGTGCATTTACGCACTACTCGTGGGCCATTCACGACGCGCTGGCGGCCTTCGACGGGCCCGTCATCGAGGTGCACATCTCCCAGCCGCTCTCGCGCGAGTCGTGGCGGCACACCAGCGTGGTTGCGCCCGTGGCCTCGGGCACGATTGCCGGTTTCGGCGGCCTCGGCTACGTCCTTGCCATCGACGCACTCGGCGGTCTCGTCGCCTGACATGGCCTCGCCATCGAGCATCGACCACCGGCTCGACGCCCTTGTTGCTCGTCTGCAAGCCGAAAGCCTGCGTGGCTGCGTGGTGTCCGATGCCGATGACATCCGTTGGCTGACCGGTTTCACCGGGAGTGCAGGCGTCGTCATCGTGGCGGCCGATGACCCGACAACCGCGCGACTCGTCACCGACGGTCGGTACGTCGATCAGGCCGCTGCGCAACTGCAAGCAGTCGGCGTCGCGTGCGGGATCGTCGAACAACGTTCCGTCGCAGAAGCGAGACTGGAAATTGCTCGTGCCATCGCACACGGCGGTCGATGGGGCATTCAGATGTCGAACATGTCGCTTGCCGAATACGAAGCGATCGTTGCTGCAACTTCGGGGTGTGGCCGCGATGTCGAACGCGGGGACTTTGCCGATGTCGGAGCCATATTGGTCGACTTGCGACGCACGAAGGACGCGACCGAGATCGAACGCATCACTGTCGCGGCGCGAATCGCGGATGCAGCGCTCGCGGACACGGCGCATCTCGTTGCGGCGGGCAACACCGAACGCGAGGTTCGTGATGCGCTCGAAGCATCGATGCGGCGGCACGGAGCCGACGGCGTGAGTTTCGAAACGATCGTTGCGTCGGGAGAGAACGCGGCACTACCGCACCACCGTCCGTCCGATCGGGTGCTGCAGGCGGGTGACGCGGTCGTCATCGACTTCGGTGCGCTCGTCGACGGATACCACTCGGACATGACGCGCACCTTCGTCATCGACGGACCCGGTGCCGATGCGATGCGCGAGCGCCATCGCGTCGTGCGCGAGTCCTGCGAGGCTGGTGTTGCGCTTGTCGGTCCCGGGACGCGAGCAAGCGAGGTCGATGCGGCGTGCCGCAGGGTCCTGGCCGCGGCCGGCCTCGAGGGCGAATTGACCCACGGTGTCGGTCATGGTGTCGGCCTGCGAATTCACGAAGCACCGTGGATCAATGCCCGGTCGCAGGACGTTCTGCGGGTTGGCGACGTGGTAACGGTCGAGCCCGGGGCGTATCGTGTGGGGCTCGGAGGCGTCCGCGTCGAGGAATTGCTCGTCGTCACCGAAACCGGACACCTCGTTCTCTCCCAAAGCCCCAAGGATCCAACATGCCCGCCATCTCCACCAACGACTTCAAGAACGGAATGACGCTCGAACTCGACAACGGCCTCTTCACGATCGTCGAGTTCCAGCACGTCAAGCCGGGCAAGGGAGGCGC
>CAYFNP010000114.1:0-3361 GCA_964344425.1 uncultured Bifidobacterium sp.
GTTGTCGTGAGGCGACTCAGCCCAGCGTCGAGATGTAGGCGGTGATCATTTCGGTCAGCTCTCGCTGCACGGTGCGAGCATTCCCGTTTCCCGCCCCGACGCGGTCGAGTGCGGCAACACCTGCGTCGATCACCATGCGTGCGACGGCCTCGGCCCGGGCCTTCGTGACGTTCGGGTAGCGCACGCGCAGTGCAGCCGCGAGCGCCAATGCGGAACGCTCGTCTTGTTCGTGGCCCAGTTCGTACAGTTCGGGCACCACGCGCACCGCGTTGCGCAGAACCGTCGCCCCGGGTGTCTTCGCGCGCATCTTCAAGAGCACTGCGACCGTCTCGTGCACCCATTCACCGAGGTTGTCAACATCTTCGAGCGAGGCGAGCCGGGCGGTGAGGACGTCGGTTCGTTCCCGCTCGGATCGCGCGAACATGGCGGTGAGCAGGGCGTTCTTGTCGGCGAAATAGTGGTACAGCGTGCCGATGTTGATGCCGGCCGCCTGTGCCACGGCGTTCGTGTTGAAACCTGCGAGACCCGTTTCTTCGAGCAACTGCATGCCGGCATCGAGGATGCGGGCGAAGGTTTCTTCCGACCTGCGCTGCACGGGGGTCGCCCGGCCCACCTGCTTCTTTCGTCCAGCCATCGATATCAGTTCGTGTGCACGCGACCGGATAGCACGGTGGCCGGCACCGCAATGTCCTTGATCGCCATCGGGTCGACCTCGGTCGGGTCGGCATCCAGCACGGTGAAGTCGGCGTGTTTGCCGACGGTGATCGATCCCGCCTCGTCGTCCATCTTCAACAAGTGAGCGGCGTCGATCGTCATGGCGCGCAGTGCCTGCATCGGGGCAATGCGTTCCGACGCCCCCAACAGATGGCCGCTCGACGTGAGTCGGTTCACCGCGCACCACATCGTGAACAACGGATCGAGCGGCGTCACCGGCGCATCGCAGTGAATGGAGAAACGCACACCGAGCCGGGTCGCCGTACCGCATGCGTCGAGCGTGCGCGCCTTTGCCGGGCCCGCGGTGGCGGTGCGGTGCGTGTCGCCCCAGTAATAGACGTGGTTGGCGAACAGATTCACGCACACTCCCAACGCCTTCATGCGATGGAAAGCCTCTTCGCTGGCGATCTGTGCGTGCTCGAGACGGTGACGGTGGTCGAAACGTGGATGGTCGAGCAACAACCGCTCGTATGCGTCGAGGCCGGCGTTCACCGCTTCGTCACCGTTCGTGTGCAGCGCCAACTGGAATCCGGCCTTGTGATACGGCCGCATCAACTCGAACATCTCGTCGGGTTCGGCCAGCCACATGCCGTTCGGATCACCGCAGCAGTACCCCGGCCAGTTGAGTCGCGCCGAACGTCCCTGGATCGAACCGTCGAAGACGAACTTGACCGGCCCCATGCGGAACATCGCCGAGTCGTGTTGATGAAGACCACTGATGTGCTCGAACGTGCCCTCTTTCAACCGGGGATTGAGCACCTGCACCATCGGGGCGTAGACGACACGTGTCGGGAATCCGTCACCGTTCACGACCGTGGCGTATTGCGTGACGGCGCGGGTGGTTGCACCGAACGCAAGGTCGGTGACTGTCGTACACCCGACCGTTCGTGCGATGGCGCCGGCGTTGTGGACACTCGCCTCGCCACCCACCTCGAGGTCGACGTGCGCCCCGAGGACCTTCGCCAGTGCGAGTTCGCGCAGTTCACCCGTGGGCTGTCCCGAACCGTCACGCATGATGCCGTGCTCGGTGCTCGTGGTGTCGATACCCGCGACCCGCATCATGGCCGAATTGCAGTGGCCGACATGGCCGTTCGACTGGAGGAGAAAGATCGGCCGCTCGGCGGAAATTGCATCGAGCATCTCTCTCGTGATGCCGGTGCTGTTCGCCATGTTCGGATCCCACCCGAGGCACGTCAGAACCTGGCTCGCATCGGTCAGTGCCGCGTGCGCCTCGCGAATGCGCGCAAGCGCCGCTGCAGTGTCGGGGCAACCCGGCTGCACACCGCCTCCGGCCATCCGACGCGGGTACGTGCCGATCCAGGGAAAGTTCGCGAGTGCCCCTTCTTCGAGAATGTGACAATGCGCCTCGATGAATCCGGGGACGATCACCTTGTCACCGAACGAATCGTCGACACGCACGTCCATTCCGACCAGGTCCGCGGCTAGTTCATCGAACGATCCGGTGTGGAGAACACGGCCGTCCATCACCGCAACCGCGTCCGCGACGGGCATCGCGTTGTCGAGCGTGATGATGCGACGCGCGCGGAAGACCGTGACTTTCCCCTCACCCACCACGATGCTCCTCCACTTCTTTCCGCAGTGCCTGTTTGTCGATCTTGCCGATCGGCAACAGCGGAAGTTCACCACGAACGTGGAAGGACTTCGGCACTTTGTACCCCGCGAGTGAATCCTTGCACCACGTGGTCAGTTGGTCCGAGTCGACGGAGCACCCGGGCTCGCACACGATGAACGCGGCCCCGACTTCGGCATACACAGGGTCCTTCACTCCGACCACGGCGGCGATTGCAACCGAGGGATGGCTCTCGAGAACCAACTCGATCTCGCGCGGGTAGACGTTCAGGCCGCCCGACTTGAACATCTCCGACTTGCGCCCGACCAGTCTGAGATGACCGCTGGGGAGTCGCACGGCAATGTCACCCGTGCGCAGGTACCCGTCAGCCGTCAGGGTGCGGGCTGTCGCCTCGGGATTGTTCAGGTAGTAGAGCAGTTTCGCCTCGTGGCGATACCAGACCTCGCCCTCTTCGCCCAATGGCACTTCATTGCCGTCGTCGTCGGCGACGATCACATCAGCATCGGGGTTCGGACGACCGACAGAATGCGCGAGCTGATCGACCGAGTCATCGGGCGCCGAGAATGTCGCGTTGCCGCACGTCTCGGTCATGCCGTAGATCGTGAACAGGCGCACGCCGAGACGGTGATACAGCTCGACGAATTCAACGGGCAATGCGGCACCACCCCACGCCACCAGCTGCAGCGACGACAAATCGCGCGTTGCGAAGTCGGGATGCATCGCGAGCAGTTGCAGGACCGTCGGTACGTGTTGGAGGTTGGTCAGACGCAACTCTTCGACGAGACGCAGCATCTCGGCCGGATCGAACTTTTCGCTGTAGGCAACCATTCCCCCACTCACGATGGTGCTGCCCTGAACGTCGACGATGCACCCCGTGTGATTGGCGGGGAGATTGCAGAGAACGCGCGGGGTCGCGACGGCCATTTCACGCGCGTCGCAATACGCACCGTAGGAAATGCCGTAGTGCGGCAGCACGGCACCTTTCGGTGCGCCGGTCGACCCCGACGTGTAGACGATCGTCGACGGTTCCATTCGGTCGATGGTGGGAAGATCGCC
>CAYFNP010000114.1:3461-5560 GCA_964344425.1 uncultured Bifidobacterium sp.
CCGACGTGTAGACGATCGTCGACGGTTCCATTCGGTCGATGGTGGGAAGATCGCCCGCGGAGACTCCGGTACCTCTTGCGAGGAAGTCCTCGAACGCCGTCAGGCACCCGTCATCCGGCCCGGCATCCAGCCTGTACGTCGCCCGAATGCTCGGTGCTTGGTCACGCAGCGCATCGATATCGACTGCATATCTTCGGTCGCCGAATTCGGCGAGTGAAAAAACCATCACCGGCTTGGCGTCGGTCGCGATGTGCAGTAGTTCGCGCAATTTGTAGGCGGGGTTCAGCCCGACGTAGACGGCGCCGGCCTTGTGGATGGCGGCAAGCGCGACGAGGAACTCGGGCCGTGGTGTCGTCAGCACGGCAACCACGTCGCCCTTGCGAACGCCCGACCCGACAAGGGCGCGGGCGAACGCGTCCACATCCCGTGCCGTCTCGGCGTACGTGCGGACAACTCCACCGAACCACGTCGCTTCTGCCTGGGGCGTCCTTGCAGCCCAATGGTCGATGGCGTCGAAGAAGCGGTCGAAATGCACGGAGCCCCCAATTGCGAACGGTCGAGCGAACTCAAATCCAAGTATAAACTTGATTTTGTCGACGAGGGAGGGGCAGTGAGCAACGTTGCATTCGGGATGAAAGGCAAGATGCGCCCGCAGATGCGTCCCGCCGAGGCGAAGGATCACATCGGCGAGGTGCTCTTCACGACGGACTGGCTGGAACTACCCGAGTCCCGGGTCCTCAAGTTCCGTGTCGGCACCTTCTCGAACGAGGACGACGCCGACCTCGAGATGTGTCTCACGAATCCCGTCGGGTACGAAAACGTCGACGGCTTCATGCTCGTCTCGCTTCTGCTGCCGGCGCACTTCAACAACAACCCCATCGGAGAACCGGGCTCGTTCGGACTCAACTACGCGATGGAGAACGTCCGCTTCCCTGCACCGGTCTTCATGAACGACAAGGTGCGCGTCGTCTGCACGTTGACCGACGTCAAGGACCACCCGAAGGGAACGATGATCACCACACACAACGTGATGGAACTCGACGGTTCAGAGCGGCCATGCCTCGTCGCCGACTGGACAGTGCTGCTGCGCAACGTCGACAACCTCTGACGACGAATTTCGCTACGGTTGGCACATGCTCGTCGACGCAGCGCGATACGTGAGTGGGGTACGCCAAACCACCGCGGATTCCGGTTCCGGCTTCTCGTGGATCGGCCTCGTCGATGCGGGTCGAACCGAGTTGCTGGGTGCCACCGCGAGTTTTCCGCTGAATGAGTTCGCCGTTGAAGACGCGGTGACAACGCACCAGCGACCGAAGATCGACGAGTTCGACGAACACACCTTCATCGTCGTTCGCACCATCTCCTACGCCGGACAGGGCCAATCGCTCGACATCGGCGACCTGTGCATCTTCCTTCTCGGCAGTGCAGTCATCACCGTGCGCCACGGTGCGGCCATGCCGCTTGCGACCGTGCGTCGGGACCTCGAGGCGCGGCCCGATCGCCTATCTCTTGGGCCGACGGCCGTCGTTCACGAAATCATCGATCGATTGGTCGACCAGTACCTGGCAGTCGCAAACAAGATCGCAGACGACGTGCGTGACATCGAGGACGCCGTGTTCGATGACGAGGTGCCCGCCGTCCCCCACGAGATGTACGCGGTCAAACGCGAGCTCATCGAGTTCCGACGTGCGGCTGCTCCCCTTCTCGAGCCACTGACCCGACTCGCCGGCGGCAAAGTGCGCCACATCAACGAAGACTTCCGCTTCTATTTCTCCGACATCCGCGACCATCTCATGCGGGTCCTCGACCAGATCGACGCACTCGACCGCATCATGGAGGCCGCCCTGCAGGCGAACATTGCGCTCATCAGCGTCAAGCAGAACGAAGACATGCGCAAGATCTCCGCCTGGGTCGGCATCGCCGCCGTTCCGACGATGATCGCCGGCATCTACGGCATGAACTTCGACAACATGCCGGAACTTGGCACGCGATGGGGGTACTTCGTCGTCATCGCCGCAATGGGTGCCATATCCGCACTGCTGTACCGGCTCTTCAAACGGAACGACTGGCTCTAGTTCCGACTGCTTTCGCACACATGG
>CAYFNP010000115.1:0-5538 GCA_964344425.1 uncultured Bifidobacterium sp.
AGCGGGTGAGGTCGCCCTCGGGCGGTTCGAGTTTGATGACCTCGGCGCCGAGGTCGCACAACATGCGGGTGGCATGCGGGCCCGTCAGAACCCGGCTGAAATCGAGGACGCGCAGGCCGCTGATCGGCCGTTCACCGTTGTCCCTGCCCCCTGCATTCCCCATGAAATTGCCACGGTACAGGGCGGGTACGGTCTCGGTCATGACGAAGAGCAATCTGCCCGCGTACCGCGATCTGCCCCGTCGAGGCGGCCTACCTGCCGCATGGGACGTGTGGGAAGGCGACGCCAGGTATTTCGGCTGTCTCAACCTGCTGACGCCCGAGAAGGTGTCGGCCGCCGCAGGTTTGGTGTCGACCGGTCGCGTCTTTCCGATGAATTGGGACATGCGCAAGCCCGACCCGCCGCTGTTCGGACGAAGCCCTTTCGGCCACGAAGTCACGGGTGACGAGCGGGCGGTCAGCCACGACGACGTCTTGCACGACTGGAACACGCAGTCGTCGAGTCAGTGGGACGGTTTCCGACACATTCGAAACTTCGCCGCACAGACCGACGAAGAGGGGACCGGACACTTCGGCGGGGTCGACGACGATGAACACGGCGTGCACCATTGGGCGCAGCGTGGCATCGCCGGACGCGCGGTGTTGTGCGACGTCGCGCGCTGGCGCGAAAAAATCGGACGTCCGATTCAACACGACAAGTCCGACCCCATCGATGCAGACGAGTTGCTCGAGTGCCTCGCGCATCAGGGAACGTCATTGGAAGAGGGCGACATTCTTCTTGTGCGCACCGGATGGATCGGCTGGTACGAACGTCAACCTCGCGAGGTGCGCGAACGCATGGCCGTGGTCAGTGAATTGCGCACACCCGGACTGCGTTCCGACGAACGAACCGCCGAGGTGCTGTGGGACATGCACATTGCGGCAATCGCCGCCGACAACCCTGCGGTCGAAGTGTGGCCACCCGGCGCACTGCGCACGGCCGAAGAGAACGCCGAAGTTCGTGCGGATCGACGTCGCATGCACGAGATCTTCACCCACACCTTGTTCCTGCCGATGTTGGGCCTTCCACTCGGAGAAATGTTCGTCCTTGACCACCTCGCCGACGACTGCGCGGCCGATGGCCGCTACACGGGTCTCTTCACCTCGGCGCCGTTGAACCTGCCATCGGGCGTCGCGTCACCACCGAACGCGCTGGTGATCAAGTAAGGCGAACGCCGAGGTGGCGCAGGGCCATCGCCGCGTAAAGGGACACGCCGACTTCCATCGCGTCCTCGTCGAACATGACACGGTTCGAGTGGTTCGGTGCCGCCGTCGCGGGGTTCTTGTCGGCCGGTGTGCCTCCGAGGAACATCATCGCGCCGGGTAGGCGTTCGAGCACGTAGCTGAAATCCTCGGCGCCCATGACGGGATGGGGAAGTTGTACGACTTTGCGGTCTCCAAGGACGGCAGTCGCGATGTCACTGGCGAATCCGGCAAATCCGTGGTCGTTCACGGTGACGGGATAGCCGAGGGGAATGTCGACCTCGGCGCTCATGCCGTGGGCGGCTGCAATGCCCGATGCGACCTGTGCGACGAGCTCGTGCACCTTGCTGCGTGTCTTTGCACTGACCGCACGGATGGTGCCCTCGATCGTGGCGGTCTCGGGGATCACGTTCGAAGCGGTGCCTGCGTTGATCTTCGTCACGGTGACGATGGCGGGGTCGAATGCATCGATGCGCCGAGTGACCATCGTTTGCAATGCCTGCACGATCTCGCACGCAACCGGAACGGGGTCGCTGGTGCGGTGTGGTTCGGATGCATGGCCACCCGCACCCTTGACCACGATCATCAGCCGGTCGCTCGATGCCATGACGGGGCCACCCTTGATGCCGACCATCCCGACGGGCAGCGCGGTCGAGATGTGCAGCGCGAATGCTCCCGTGATCGGCGACGCACTGCCGTCCTTCGGAGCGGGCACGTCAAGGAGACCTTCTTCGAGCATGTACTTCGCCCCGTGAAATCCCTCTTCACCCGGCTGGAACATGAAGAGGACGCGTCCCGGAATGTCGCCCTTGCGATCGGACAACAGATGCGCGGCCTGAACGAGCATGCTGGTGTGCGTGTCGTGACCGCACGCATGCATGATGTTGCCGTTCTTCGAGGCGAAGTCCAGGCCGGTGTCCTCGGGCATCGGAAGAGCGTCCATGTCACCCCGAAGAAGCACGGTCGGTCCAGGCTTGTCGCCGGTCAGCAGTGCGGCGATTCCGCTGGTCGTCTTGTGCAGTGTGATGTCAAGGGGCAGTCCGTCGAGTGCTTCGAGCACCTGTTCGCGCGTCGCCGGCAGGTCGTTCCCGACCTCGGGGTGTTGGTGCAGTGATCGACGCAGGGCGATCGCATCGGTCTGCAGCCCGCGGGCCTGGTCGCGCAGTTCGTTGCTGTGACCGTGTTCTTCGATGAGTGCATCGGCTGCCATGAACCCATCGTGGCACACTTTCGGCGTGCCCTCGGACGCCCCTTCGGAATTGGTCGACATCGTTGACGAGAACGATGTCGTCCTGCGATCGGTGACACGGGCGCAGATGCGGCGCGAGAAACTGCGTCACCGGGCGGTCTTCGTACTTGTGCGTCGTTCGGACGGCCGCGTGCTCATCCACCGCCGAAGTGACGACAAGGATCTGTGGCCCGGTTGGTGGGACATCGCGTTCGGGGGAGTGGTCGCATCCGGTGAGTCGTACGGCGATGCTGCCGCGCGGGAACTGAATGAGGAGGCGGGCATCGAGGCAGTTCCTCGTTTCGTGTCGACCGGAACATACGAGGACGACGACGTCGCGCTCGTGGCGCATTGCTACGAGGTGCTTCACGACGGTCCGGCGGAAAACCAGGATGGAGAAGTCGCGGCATTCGAGTGGGTGACGATCGCGGAGTTGGAAACCTTCGTTTCGACTCGCCGGTTCCTTCCCGACAGCCTGTATTTGCTGGGTAGTCGCCTGTTCGGCGCCCAGACCTGACTCGGTACCCTTGGGGCATGCTCGAGGTCGAATTCACGATCGAGCCCTTCGTCGAGGGGGCACCGGGACCGCACGTCACTGCGGCAATCGAGGCCGTCGAGCGTCTCGGCGCCACGGTTGAAATTGGTCCGTTCGGAACGACGCTGCGCGTTCAACCTGGTGACGCCGGTCGTATCGTTGCGGCGTTGCTCGATGCCGCCTATGCAAACGGCGCGACACATGTCAGCATCCACGTCGGCCCCGGAGAAGCGTGAGCGCGGTCGATCACCCTCTGGTACTGGCTGTCCGGCCGATCGTCGAGGCCGTGGGTGCGTCGATCGTCGACGCAAGTGACGCGATTCCCAGTGACATTCCGCTCACGTGGGAGGGTGTCGTCGTTGCGGCGGTGCGCATGCCGGCACTGCACGGCGCACTCGAGCGTCTCATTGAAAGCGTCGAAAAGGAACTCGGCTCGGAATTGCGCGCGCTGTCACGCAACGACAAGCAGCGGGCCATTCGGTTGCTCGACGAGCGCGGTGCGTTCACCCTGCGTCGTGCCGTTGAAGACGTTGCCGACGCCATGAAGGTGTCGCGCATCACCGTCTACAACTATCTGAACGCGATCCACCGCTGATCAGAGTTTGCGCAACTGAACGTCGGTGACCCTGTGATTGGGTCCCTTGTTGATGACCAGCGAGGCACGTGACTTCGTCGGTGCGATGTTCTCGCGCAAGTTGAGGCCGTTGATTTCTGCCCAGATTCCCTTCGCAACTTCGGTCGCCTGGTCGTCGGTGAGTTCGGCGAAGTGACGAAAGAAGCTCTGTGGGTCCTGGAAGACGGTTCGACGCAAGGCATGGAAGCGATCGATGTACCAGTCACGAATGACACTCTCGTCGGCATCGATGTAGATCGAGAAGTCGAAATAGTCGGACACGAATTCGTTCGAATCAACACCGACCTGCAGAACGTTGAGGCCCTCGAGAATGAGGATGTCCGGTTGACGCACCGTTATCTCTTGACCGTCGACGATGTCATACACGACGTGGCTGTAGACCGGCGCGGTGACCTCGGCGCGACCCGACTTCAGTTCGCGCAGAAACTGCAGGAGAGTTTTCGTGTCGTAGCTTTCGGGGAAGCCCTTGCGGTTCATGATCCCGCGCTCGTCGAGGACGGCGTTCGGAAACAGGAACCCGTCCGTTGTGATGAGGTCGACCTTCGGGTGTTCGGGCCAACGTGCGAGAAGGGCCTGGAGAATACGGGCGAACGTGCTCTTGCCGACGGCCACGCTGCCGGCGACGCCGATGACGTAGGGAACCTTTGGTGACATTGTCCCGAGGAAGGTCGCGGACACCTTGTGCAGGTTCTGGGTGGCGCTGACGTAGAGGTTCAGCAGGCGGGTGAGTGGCAGGTAGACGGCAGCGACTTCTTCGAGGTCGATGCTCTCGTTGATGCCACGCAGGGCCTCGAGGTCCTTTTCGCGAATGGTGAGCGGCGTGGCCGCACGCAGGTCGGCCCACTCGTCACGGGTGAAGGGTATGTAGCGGTCGAGATCGAGCATGGTTCCCCCGCGGAAATGTCTACCGCTTCCAGGGGGCGGACGGCGAAACGGCCCCGTTGGCGGTGAGAACCTCGACCCCCGTGTCGGTGACGAGGATGGTGTGTTCGAACTGTGCGGTGCGCTTACCGTCGGCGGTGACGGCGGTCCAATCGTCGTCCCACATCTTGTGCTGCCAGGTGCCGAGGCTGATCATCGGCTCGATCGTGAAGGTCATGCCCGGCCGCATGATCATCGAATTACGAGCGTCGTAGTAGTGCAGCACCTGAATATCGGTATGGAACTGCTCGCCGATCCCGTGACCGATGAACGCTCGGACGACGCCCATGCGGTGCGTCTTCGCATGGTTCTCGATGGCCTTGCCGATGTCGCTGAGGGGTTGTCCGGGAACGACGGCCTCGATGCCCTTCCACATGCACTCTTCGGCCACCTGCACAAGGAGCTTGCTCTCGTCGTCGACATTCCCGACGAGGAACGTCGCATTCGTGTCGCCGTGAACGCCATTGACGAAACACGTGACGTCGAGGTTGATGATGTCGCCGTCACGGACGACCGTCGAGTCGGGGATGCCGTGGCAGATGACTTCGTTCAGACTGGTGCACACGCTCTTCGGATAGCGGTGGTAGTTCAGCGGACTCGGGTAGGCGCCACGGCGGATCGTCTCTTCGTGGACGAATACGTCGATGTCGTCGGTGGTCATTCCGGGCTTCACGAACTCGCCTGCTAGGCGCAGGATGTCGGCGGCCATGTCGCACGCGTAGCGCATCTTCTCGATGATCTCGGGTGACTTGATTTTTGGCTCGTCCCAACGCGCCACGGCACCGGTGTCGGCATACGACGGCCTGGCAATCCCCGCCGGCACAGTCCTCATGGGGCTGACCACCCCCGGCACGACGCGACCCTCCAGAGGCTTGTGGCACCGCTTGTACTTGCGCCCACTGCCGCACCAGCACGGGTCGCCGGCAGCCGGCAGCACCTCGGGCGGGGTCGTGACGCTCATACCCCAAAAGGCTAGGGG
>CAYFNP010000116.1:0-5428 GCA_964344425.1 uncultured Bifidobacterium sp.
GCGGTCGCTACGAAGGTGTCGACCAGCGCGTGCGCGAACATTTGGTCGATGCCGAGGTCTCGGTGGGTGACGTGGTCCTTTCGGGCGGCGAGGTTGCTGCATGTCTCGTCATCGAGGCCGTCGTGCGGTTGGTCCCGGGCGCGATGGGGAATGCGGAGTCGCCGCTGACGGAAAGCTTCGGCGCGACGGGTCTGCTCGAAGAGCCTCAGTACACCCGCCCGGCCGAATTCCGCGGCTGGGAGGTGCCCGAGGTGCTGCGTAGCGGTGACCACGCGCGCATCGCCCGTTGGCGCACCGCCCAGGCCCTGCACAGAACCCTGCGGTTCCGGCCCGACCTCATCGCGGCTCGTGGAGGGTTGTCCGGAGCCGAAAAGAGGCTGTTGGAAGAGTTCCCTCCCGTCTCGTATCCTTCATCGTTCGCTCAGGGCAGCCATTCCGCCCCCGACCAGTAACGGATCGCCATGAAGACCACCGACCTCGTCGACAACCAGTACCTCCGCTCCGACCTGCCTGACCTGCGCCCCGGCGACGAGGTCAAGGTCCACGTTCGCGTCGTCGAAAGCGGCAAGGAGCGCATCCAGGTCTTCCAGGGCAACATCATCGCCATCCAGGGTTCGGGCGTCGCCGAGTCGTACACGGTGCGCAAGCTCAGCTACGGCGTCGGCGTCGAGCGCACGTTTCCCAAGCACAGCCCGGCCGTTGCCAAGGTCGAACTGATGCACCGCGGCGACGTACGTCGCGCCAAGCTCTACTTCCTGCGCGACCGCACCGGCAAGGCAGCCAAGGTTCGCGAAAAGCGCGAAGCCTGATCGCTGCGCACACTCTTGTCGTGAATCGCCTCTCGCGCGGGCCCGCTTGAACACCGACGACCTAGAAAACTTCGAAGCCGAGCGCGAACTGCAGCTCGCCCAGGAGTACCAGGACGTCGTGTCGATGTTCCGCTTCGCGGTCGAATCCGAACGCCGTTTCTATCTCGCGAACGGTGTCGAATCGCGCGTTGCCGCCGACGGGCCCCGTCCGCTCATCGAAGTGGAGTTGACCGACGCATGGGTGTGGGACATGTACCGCAAGAGCCGGTTCGTGCCGAAGGTGAGGATTCTCTCCTTCAAGGACGTGAACATCGAGGAACTTCCGGCCAACGAGGCCTGACGGGGTCGGCTGCCGCGCGTCGCGCGCGTGGCGAATGGGGTGAACGCCTCGCGGCGTCGTGGTACCAGCGAAACGGTTGGGACGTCATTGCGCGCAACGTGCGCCATGGCCGAGGAGAAATCGACCTCATCGCCCGACGGGGTGACGTGTACGCCGTGTGCGAAGTGAAGTCGCGCGCGTCCGAGGCATTCGGCTCACCAGGCGAGGCGATGCACCCGTCGAAGTGCGCAACGGTGCGTCGCACGGCGTTCGCATGGGCACGCGACCACGGCATCGCGGCGGGCCGTCTGCGATTCGACGTCGCACTCGTGACGGGCACGCGAATCGAAGTTCTCGAGAACGCGTTCTGAGCCGAGTCAATCCGGAAGACGTCGGTCCCAGCACGCGCGGTGCCAATGGCGCCGAAGATCCGGGGCATCCGCGGGAACCGCAACGATGTGACCCGTACCTGTCGGAATCTCGCGGTTGCACCCCGGGCACTGGTAGTCCTTCAGCGCCTCGTACGGCTGTACGCGACGCACCTCGACTTCACCGTAGAGGCCGCTCCAGATGTCGCTCATGGGTTGGTTCGCTGTCTTCGTTCAGCCGAGAAACGCCCAGGCAACGAGAACGAGCGCGATCGTCACCGCGGCGGCAACGAAGACGAAATCGGTCTTGCGGCGTACCTGTTTGCGCGTCGCGTCGAATCCCACGACGACATTATGTATCGTCGGGTCATGTCATCCAACGCCCACCAGACCATCATCGTCGAGCGCAACAACGGCGTGGTCAACGTCACGCTGAACCGGCCGGCCAAGAAGAACGCAGCCAACAACGTCATGTGGGACGAACTGCTCGCCACGTTCCGCGAAATCGGCGCATCGGCCGACGATCGCTGTGTCGTGCTCACCGGCGCGGGCGGCGATTTCTGCTCCGGAGCCGACCTGTGGGCGGGTGACGGCGGTGAGCGTCAACACCAACTTGCCCGGATGCGCCACGTCACCGACGTCGCACTTTCGCTCGCACGCCTGCCTCAACCCGTCATCGCAAAGGTCCGCGGTGTCGCGGTCGGCGCGGGGATGAACATGGCGCTTGGCTGCGACCTCGTCGTCGCCTCCGAAAACGCGCGGTTCTCCGAAATCTTCGCCAAGCGCGGCCTCAGTGTCGACTTCGGGGGAACTTGGCTACTGCCGCGTCGAATTGGTTTGCACAGGGCGAAGGAGCTTGCCTTCTTCGCCGACATCATCGGTGCCGCCGATGCCGAGCGACTGGGTCTGGTGAACAAGGTCGTTCCCGACGTCGAACTCGACGCGTTCGTCGACGCCTGGGCAACCCGCCTTGCTGCGATGCCGCCCATCGCGATTGCCCAAACCAAGCGCATGTTGAACAACGCTATGAACGTGACCCTCGAAGAAGCACTCGAAGACGAGGGTGCGGCACAGACCGTCAACTTCGGAACCAAGGACACGGCTGAAGCCATTTCGGCATTCACCGAAAAACGCGATCCGGTCTTCCGCGGTCGGTAGACGTGGTGATGCGACGCCCGGCGGCACTTCTTTTCGCCGCGCTCGTGACTGCCGCTCCGACGGCCGTGATGGCATCGACCGATCCTTCGACGACGTTGCCCGCAATCGATGAACAATCGGGTGTCACCGTTCCGATCACGGTGTCGACACCGACCACGGTTCCCTCTGCGACGACGACCGTGCCCGTTGGTTGTGCGCCGGCACCCTTGTCTCAGGCCGTCTTCGTGGGCCGCGTCGTCACCGTTGATGCAACGACGTCACTCTTCGAGGTCGTCAGGCTGCGATCGGGCAGCCTCGCCGGCTACTCGACCGAGACGCCGCGCGCGGATGGCACGGTCGTCACCGAGGCCGGCATCTATTACGGGCGCGACGTGAAGTTCCTCGACGTCGGCGCCACGTATCTGGTCGGCACGGCCCTCGATGCGACAACCGGCCGTATCTATTCGCGCGTGTCCGAATCGGCGCCACTGTTCGGCGGCAATCAGGTCGCCGACATCAACAATTCGGGGGTCGTTTGTCCAACCTTCGCCGACGTCGCGCGAACGTTGAACACCGATGGGTCGAGCATCGAATCGGGTGTGCTGTCCGGCCTGAAGGGCGAGTCGGGTCGACTGGCGCTCGCGGTGATCGTGCCGGTCGGCCTGGTTCTGCTCGGCCTCGTCACTCTTGTGTTGGTGAAGCGGCTGATTACGACCTGAACGCGGCCGTCGCGTTGGCGCGGATTTCGCGCACCGCTTCGCCAAGACCACCCGGGTGCTTGAACAGGGCGCTGCCCGCAACGAGCACGTTGGCACCCGCCGACGCCGCACCGGCGACAGTCGAGGCGGAAATACCGCCATCGACCTCGACGTTGATCGAGTCACCAAGCCCGGCGGCCGTGATCATGTCGCGGATCTCGCGGATCTTGCACTCCATCGTCGAGATGTACTTCTGGCCGCCGAAACCGGGATTCACGGTCATCACCAGAATCATGTCGACGAGGTCGAGAACGTTCTCGATCGCCGATGCAGGGGTGGCGGGATTCAGGGCCACCGCCGCGGTTGCGCCGAGGCTACGAATGTTGTCGAGCGTGCGGTGCAGGTGTGTGCACGCCTCGGCATGAACGATGAGGCGTGAACATCCTGCGCGCACGTAGTCGGCCGCCATGACGTCGGGCGTGAGCACCATGAGGTGTGCTTCGAAGGGAACGCTGCAGTGACGTCGTGCCGACGCAATGACGTCGGGGCCGAACGTCAGGTTCGGTACGAACTGACCGTCCATCACGTCCCACTGGATCAGGTCGACGCCCGCTCGTTCCAGATCGGCGACGGCCTTGCCGAGTTCGGCGAAGTCGGCGGGAAGCACGGAAGGCGCGATTTGGATCGGCAGGGTCACGCCGTTCACTTTACCGATGCTCGAGCGCGTCGAACCGTAAGGTTGGGTCATGCAGTTGACCGTCGGCAACCTGGTCGCCGGTGGAGACGCCATCGCGCGCCTGCCCAGCGGAAAGGTGGTTTTCGTCGATGGCGCACTGCCCGACGAGACCGTCGAGGTCGAGCTGACGACGTCCCGCAAGGACTACGCGCGGGCGAGTGTCGCGCGCGTGATCGAACCGTCGTCCGACCGAGTCGAACCTCCCTGCCCTCATGCGCTTCGTGGATGCGGTGGCTGCCGGTGGCAGCACTTTTCGCCGGAGGCGCAGTTCGTCGCAAAGGTTCGTATCGCTGCCGAGTCCCTCGCGCGCATCGGGCGAATCAATCTCACCGACGAGATGGTCGCACCGTCCTTTCGTCGCCCCCGGCTGACGAGCACCGGTTACCGCACCACCGTACGTGTCGCGTTCGACCGCGACGGTCGACCGGGCTTCCGCATGCGCGCGTCGAACGACGTCGTCGCCGTGGATTCGTGCCTCGTCGCCCACCCGAGATTGGAGAGTGCCATCGGTTCGCTTCGGGCGCGGCCCGGGTCCGATGTCGAAGTGACGTTGAGGTGCAGCACAATGACGGGTGTCGTCGGGGCCTTGGTCCACGGTGATGAACGCGATGTCGACGGCCTCGGATCCGTCGACGTGGTTGGCGAAGGTGCCCGACTGGTCGAGACGGTTCGCGGCGTCGACCTTGTCGTGTCGATGGGCGCCTTCTTTCAGGCCGGACCGGCGGCCGCAGAACTTCTCGTCGACGCGGTGCGCGACCTCGCGGGTCCCGAAGCGTTGAGCGGCAGTTTCGGTCAGGTGATCGATGCTTACGGAGGCGGAGGGCTCTTCTCTGCGACGATCGTGCCGTCGCACGTTCCCGTCGTGCTCGTCGAAGAAAATCCCTTCGCCGTTGCCGATGCCCGTCACAATCTCGGTGGGCATCGGGCCCGCATCATCGAGTCGACCGTAGAAGAGTGGCGGCCGGAGCCGGCGGGGTTGGTCATTGCGGATCCCGCGCGCAGTGGTCTCGGGTCAAGCGGCGTCGCCGTGATATCGGAAACTGCGGCGCCGCTCGTCGTGCTGGTCAGCTGCGACGCAGCCGCCGGAGCACGAGACGTTCGGCTGCTCGTCGAGGCGGGCTATGAACTCGAGGAGTTCGTCGTTCTGGATCTGTTCCCGCACACGCACCATCTCGAGATGGTGTCCCGACTGCGCCGCGTGGGGCCCGTCGATTCCAGCCGTCCGGTCACACGGCTCGCCGGACGCGACGTTCCACCCGCTGCATGAACCGTTCGCGTTCGTAACGGGTTGACCGGTCCATCGAGTACGCGGCGAGCCAGTTGACCCGGCACCGCCACGAGCAAAGACGTCGCACCGAGCG
>CAYFNP010000117.1:0-5405 GCA_964344425.1 uncultured Bifidobacterium sp.
GCCGGCGGGGCGGGTTTCCTTCTACTTCTCGACTCATTTCTGAACGTCGTGGCGGGTGAAGCGATGCCCGAACCCGACGAGTCTGCCGGTGCCGATCTCGATGCCCTCGACGCGGCCGACCTTCGCGGCGACAACAGTGGTTCGGTCGACGTCAGCGAATTGCGCTACGAGGTGATGTTCCTCCTCGACCTCGCCGACGAACGCCACCGTGACTTCATGGAGGCTTGGGGGCGCATCGGCGATTCGATCGTCGTCGTCGGCGGGGACGGGCTCTACAACTGCCACATTCACACCAACGACATCGGTGCCGCGATCGAAGCACCGCTCGAACTCGGTGGCCGTCCGCGGGCAATCAGGGTCACCGACCTCTTCGAGGAAGTTGCCGACGAGCACGCAAAGCGCGAGGCCGAACTCGGCGTCGCGTCCGACGACGTCATTCACCCCGCGCGGGCCGGCGCGTCGTCGCACACCGCTTCGCATTCTTCGTCGCTGCCGCCCGTCACGTGCGCGGTGGTTGCGGTCGCCAGTGGTGACGGCATCGCCGAACTTTTCGGCCAGCTCGGCGTTCACGGTGTCGTCTCGGGCGGGCAGTCACTCAATCCCTCGACGGCCGAACTGCTGGACGCCGTCGAGCGGATGAACGCGCGCCAGATCGTCATTCTGCCGAACAACAAGAACATCATCGCTGTCGCGAATCAGGTGGGTGAGCTCACGACGAAAGACGTTCGCGTGGTGCCGACTTGTTCGATGCCCGAGGCACTCGCATCACTCGTGGTGTACGACCCTGAAGTCTCGGCTGAGCACAATGCACGCGAGATGGGGGCGGCAGCCGCAAGCGTCGCAACCGGCGAGATCACGCAGGCGGTGCGCGACACCGACAGTGACGCCGGTGCAATCACGGTGGGCGACTGGATCGGCATCGTGCGGGGTGACGGAATCGTGTCGATCGGCGGCACGTGGCGCGCGGCGGCGACGCAACTGCTCGACAAACTCATCGAACCCGGGCGCGAGATACTCACCGTCATCGCCGGGGCCGATGCGACCGGTGAAATGACGGGCGAGTTGTCGGCGTGGATGGCCGACAATCACCCCGGCATCGTGGTCGAGATCCACGCGGGTGGGCAGCCGCTGTATCCGTACCTCTTCGGGGTCGAATAGTCGAGTGGCACCGCGCAAGGTGGCCGAGCAAGCGGGTGACGGACCGCTGACGTTCGCCAAACTCGACTCGCTGAGCGTCGGGGAAATTCGCAACATCGGTGAGAAGCGCACCGAAGAACTCGCGAAGATGGGCATCGAATCGATCCTCGATCTCATCACCCACTTTCCGCGACGATGGGTCGACCGCACTCAGGAATGTCGCGTCAGCGACCTGCAGCCCGGCACCCAGGCGTTGGTTGTCGTCGAGGTTCTGCGTGTCGACAAACGGATGACGCGCAACCGGCGGTCGCTCGTCACGGTGCGTGTCGGTGACGACACGGGAAAATTCAGTTTGACCTTCTTCAATCAGCCGTGGCGCGAACGCCAGTTGCGCGAGGGCCTCACCATCTCGGTGTGGGGGAAGGCCGACGAGTACAGGGGTTCGTTGCAGATGGCGAACCCGGTCGTCGACTTGATCGGCGATCGCACCGGACGCGTTGTCCCTATTTATCCGCAGGGCGGCGACCAGGGACCGAAGACATGGGAGTTTGCTGGCTGGATCAAGAACGCACTTGCTCGATGTGAGGCCAAGGGCATTCATGACCCGTTGCCCACGGAACTGCTCGAACGAATCGGGTTGATCGGCCGCTTCGATGCGTTGAAGCAGATCCATTTCCCTTCGACGCTTGGCGAACGCGACTCCGCCCGAAAGCGTCTGGCGTTCGACGAGTTGCTGCGCATCCAGACGTTCCTCGTCGCCGGCAAGAAGCAAACCGAACTGACCTCGCGGGCGATCGCGCATCCGACGACCGGCAACTTCGTCGAACGGTTCGTCGAGAATCTTCACTTTCCGCTCACCGGAGCGCAGCAACGCGTCATCGACGAGATCGTCGCCGACATGGGTAGTGCGAAGCCGATGAACCGGCTCTTGCAGGGCGACGTCGGTAGCGGCAAGACCGTGGTGGCGGTTGCGACGATGTTGACCGCGGTCGAGGGTGGTCACCAGGGAGCGCTGATGGCGCCCACCGAGGTGTTGGCTGAACAGCATTTCGACGGCGTGTCGCGCCTGCTCGACGGTTTGGTCGTCTCCGATCCGAAGAACCTGTTCGGTGACCGGCCGGTGCGCGTCGAGTTGTTGACCAACGCTGTCACCGGTGAACAGCGACGCCGGGTTCTTGCGGGCCTCGCCGACGGTTCGGTCGACATCGCCATCGGCACTCATGCGCTCATCCAGTCGGCCGTCGAGTTCGCCTCGCTCGGTGCCTTGGTCGTCGACGAGCAGCACCGGTTCGGGGTCGAACAACGAACGAGACTTCGCGAGGTGGGTGAGGTCGTTCCCGACACTCTGGTCATGACCGCGACGCCGATTCCGCGAACGGCGGCGATGACCGTCTTCGGCGACCTCGACGTGAGCGTTCTCGACGAGATGCCACCGGGTCGCACGCCGATCGTCACGCACGCGGTGATCGGTGATGCCGACGAGTCGGCGATGTGGGCCGACGTCCGCACGGCAATCGAACGTGGCGACCAGGCCTACGTCGTGTGTCCGCTGATCGAAGACAGCGAGAAACTCGAGGCAGCATCGGCCGAGGCGACCCACTCGAGGCTCAGCGAGGGCGAGCTGTCGGGATTGCGCCTCGGCTTGGTGCACGGCCGATTGAAGGCTGCAGACAAGGCCGCCGTCATGGACGCATTCCGAAACGGCGACGTCGACGTGCTCGTCGCAACGACGGTCATCGAGGTCGGTGTCGACGTTCCGAATGCGACGCAGATGGTCGTGCTCGACGCCGATCGTTTCGGCATCGCCCAGTTGCACCAGTTGCGCGGTCGTGTCGGTCGTGGGGCAAAGGCGTCGAACTGCTGGCTGGTCACGCGCGTCGAAGGTGAATTGCTCGCCGAAGTCACCCCGCGGATCCAAGCGCTCGTCGATTCGACCGACGGCTTCGCTCTCGCCGAGGTCGACCTTCAGTTGCGTGGTGGTGGTTCGTTGATGGACGCCGTACAAAGTGGCTCGAGCGACCTGCGTCTCGCCTCGTTGCGCACCGACAGGGCTCTCATCGAGGCGGCACGTGAAGTCGCTATCGAACTTGTCGGAAACGATCCCTCACTCGCCGCACATCCGGCACTGCGCGGCGAGATCGACATCATGTTGGCTCGACGCGTCAAGCACGACGGATCACTCGAGAAACGCGACCTCAAGGCGAGTACTGAGTTCCTGAAGAGGGGATGACGCCGGTCGCTGCGGTCAGTCCGTCGGCGGCTGCAGATCTTCCTCGATGAGGATGATGTCCCAGCGGTCGCGGCAGTCACTGCAGCGATACGTGGCGATGTCACCAACCAACCAGACCCCGTCCTCGCGCGCATGGCTGATGAGGTGGCCGACGCCACCGCAATCGACACACACGATTTCGCTTCGGGGTGCACGCACGGCACCGATTATTGCCTGACAGACTGCGGTCATGCGTGTGGTCGCCGGTGAGTTGCGCGGACGTCGCATCGAGGGTCCGAACGGTGACGCCACGCGGCCGACCACCGACAAGGTCCGCGAGGCGGTGTTCAACGCGCTCGGCAGCCTTGGCGTGGTCGACGGCGCGACCGTTGTCGATCTCTTCGCCGGGTCCGGAGCGCTCGGCATCGAGGCGATTTCACGGGGCGCTCTCGTTTGCACGTTCGTCGAAAACGACCGAAGTGCGCTCGCGACGTTGAAGAGCAACGTCGCGGCACTGGGCATCACGGAGAAAAGTTCGGTGATCACGTTCGACATCGCACGCGAGATCAGTGCGCCGGGTGGGGGTCGCATCGGCGACATCGTCGCCCACGCGGACCTTGTGCTTGTCGACCCTCCTTACGGATTTGCGCACTGGCCGGCACTCTTTGAAGTGCTCGGAATGTGCGCCGAAAATGTCGTCGTGGTCGCCGAAACCGAATCGCGTTCGACCATCCACGCGAATCCTCCGGCAGGGTGGAAGTGCCTGCGTTCGCGCGAATACGGGCGCACAACCGTGGGTTTTTTCGCCCGTGAGCAGGGGATTGCCGAAGGTCACTGACGGGTCGCCTGTACCGTTATCGGTGCATGGCGAAGGTTCTGTACCCCGGCAGTTTCGACCCGATTCATCTCGGCCACGTCGACATCATCGACCAGGCCGCGCGCCTGTTCGGCCACGTCGTCATCGCCATCCTCCACAATCCCGAGAAACACGGCGGAGTGTTCACGGTCGACCAGCGCAGAAATCTCATTCACGGCGCACTCGCCGGCGGCCCGAGCGATGGACGCTTCAGCGTGATTGCGCATCCGGGTCTTGCCGTCGACGCGGCCAAGGCTGCGGACGCCGACTTCATCGTCAAGGGTCTGCGCAACTCGGGCGACTTCGAAATCGAACAGCAAATGGCGCACACGAACCTCGCCGTTGCCGGTGTTCCCACCGTCTATCTGCCGAGCAGCCCAGAGCGTTCGTCGGTCAGCAGCAGGTTCGTCCGCGAGATTGCCCAGTATGGTGGCGACCCTTCGTCGATGGTGCCCGCCAATGTCGCGTCGGCGCTGAAGGAGATTTTCGCATGAGCTACGACGACGAATTCGACGACTTCGACCCGACGCCCGGTGCCCCCGTGCAGGCACAAATCGGCGACGCCGAGACGCTTGTCCGCAGCGTGCTTGACATCGTCGCAACGGCGCCCAACATGCCGCTTTCCAGTACCCCGCGTATCGACCGCGACGAAGTCATCGCGATTCTCGAAGATGCACTCGCGCGTCTGCCCGAGGAATTGCGTCAGGCACGCTGGATGATCAAGGAAAAGCAGGACTTCGTGAACCGCGCGCGTCGCGAGGCCGAGGAAATCATCGAGGCCGCACGAGTACAGGCCGAGCGAATGGTGCAGCGCACCGAGGTCGTGCGTGCTGCTGAATCGCGTGCGCGCACGGTTGTCGAAAATGCCGAGGCCGATGCACGTCGTCTGCGAATGGAGACCGAGGACTTTCTCGACCAGCGCCTCGGAAGTTTCGAGATTCTCCTCGATCGTCTCATGAAGACCGTTGCAACGGGTCGCCAACGACTCGCGATCGGTGGCGGCGAAGCAGAGCCACAACCGGTCGACCCGTCCGGCGAGATCCAGGGATTCTTCGACCAAGACCGTTTCTGAACCACGGGTTTTCTGATGGTCTCGCCGCTTTCGGGTCTGGTTGTCAACGTTGCCGAGGTGTTGCGCCGCGTCGGCAACGTGAAAGACATCGCGACCGAGGTCGACGCCGACCTGCTGGCATTCGAAGACGG
>CAYFNP010000118.1:0-5378 GCA_964344425.1 uncultured Bifidobacterium sp.
CGATGAACCTGTTCATGAACGGCGTCGACCCCGAACTCGACATCACCGACATCGATGCGCTGCGTCGAGTCGCCGAGTACTGCAACCGCCTGCCCGTGCACCCGCGTCACCCGTACGTCGGCGACCTGGTGTACACGGCGTTCTCGGGCAGCCACCAGGACGCAATCAAGAAGGGTTTCGAGGCCCTGCCGGCCGAGTACAACGAGTGGGGCGTTCCGTACCTGCCGATCGACCCCAAGCACGTCGGCCGGTCGTACGAGGCGGTCATTCGCGTGAACAGCCAGTCGGGCAAGGGCGGCGTCGCCTACATCATGAAGACCGAACACGGCTTCGACCTGCCGCGTCGTCTGCAGATCGAGTTCTCGAAGACGATCCAGCACATCACCGAGGATTCGGGCACCGAGATCTCACCGGTCGTCATGTGGGACGCGTTCCGGTCGGAGTACCTGCCCGAGGCGCCCTCGATGCACCTCGACAGCCACGAACTGAAGAGCGACTCGTCAGGTGCCACCACGATCACGGCGCAAATCGCGGTGAACGGCCAGCGCAAGACGGTCGTCGGCCAGGGCAACGGCCCGATCGATGCGTTCGTCCACGGTCTGCGCTCAGGCCTCGGCATCGACATCGACGTTCTCGACTACACCGAGCACTCGCTGGGCGCCGGTGCCGACGCCACGGCGGTGGCCTACGTGGAAAGCACCACGACCGACGGCACGGTGAAGTGGGGCGTGGGCTCCGACCCGAACATCATCACCGCGTCGCTGCGGGCCGTCCTTGCCGCGGCCGAGCGTCAGGGCAAGTAGGGTCACGGACATGCGCGTAGTAGTCGACTTCGACGTGTGTGCCTCGACGGGTGCATGCACACAGGTGGCCCCCGAAATCTTCGAGATCCGCTCCGACGGTTATCTCTACATCCTCGTCGAGGAGCCCACGGGCGACCTCGAGGCCAAGGCACGCGAGGCTTCCGAGCTGTGCCCGACGGCCGCCATCACGATCGAAGAGTGAGCTTCCTCGGGAAACTGAACAGTCGGTGGGCAGCCACCGGCTCGATGCTCTGCGTCGGACTTGATCCCGACGTTGCACGCCTTCCCGGCGCAATGAAAGGTCGCGTTGATGCGATCGCTGATTTCTGCATCGCAATCATTGACGCGACAGCACCGCACGTGTGCGCCTTCAAGCCGCAGATTGCGTATTTCGCGGCAGTCGGTGCCGAGGCCCAACTCGAGCGCGTGTGTGCGCACATCCGTTCGGCGCACCCCGATGTTCCGCTGATTCTCGACGCCAAGCGGGGCGACATCGGCGACACAGCAAAGTTGTATGCGTGCGAAGCATTCGACCGTTACGGCGCCGACGCGGTCACCGTGAACCCATACCTGGGCACCGATTCGCTCGAACCGTTCCTTTCGACACCCGGCCGCGGTGTCATCGTTCTGTGTCGCACTTCGAATGCAGGAAGTGGGACCTTCCAGTCGCAAACCATCGACGGCCGGCCGCTGTACGAACACGTCGCGCAGCGAGCGGCTGACGAGTGGTCGCAGATGGGAGAGGTCGGATTGGTGGTCGGCGCGACCTACCCCGACGAGTTGGCTCGCGTGCGGTCGATCGTCGGCGACATGCCGCTTCTCGTTCCCGGTGTCGGCGCGCAGGGCGGCGACGCCGCCACGGTCCTCAGCGTCGGTCGCGCATCGAACGGCTTCGGGTTGATCATCAACTCGTCAAGGGCAGTGCTCTACGCCTCGTCGGGCGACAACTTCGCTGCTGCAGCTGCCGAAGCCGCCCGCACCACCCTCCCCTAACAAGGAATCTCGGTGCGTATCGACTCGTTTTCCGAGTCGAAATGCACCGAAAACCCTTAGGCGTGGAGGACGGCGACGTTCAGGATGCCGGGGGCGACGCGGAGTTGTTCGACGACTTCGGCCGGAACCTCGGCCGTCGGCGCGATAACCATCAGCGCGGTGCCGGCCGTCAGCGCCTTGCCGACGTCCATGTCGGCAATGTTCACGTTGTGGTTGCCGAGCAACGTTCCGACGATGCCGATGACACCGGGGCGGTCGTCGTTCGAGACGACCAACATGTTGCTGGCGGGCGGCACGTCGGTGATGTGATCGTCGACGAGAACGAGACGTGCTTCGCGGCGCGGGCCGACCAGCGTTGCGGCAATGCTGTGGCCATCGGCGCGCAGCGTCACCAGGTTGACGTAGTCGGCATTCGTCGCTGTCGACGAGTTGTTCTCGCGCACCTCGCAGCCCGCACCCGCGGCAATCTGCGGTCCGTTGACGTAGGTGACCTGCTCGTTCGTCAGCGAACCGAAGAAACCCTTGAGCGCGCTGAGCGTGAGGATGCGCGTGTCGTAACCACCGATCTCACCCGTTGCACTGATTTCGAGTGACTTCGGCACTCCGCCGACGAGCGAAGCAAACAGACGACCAAGGCGCTCGGCAAGCGGCAGGAACGGCTTGAGCGTTTCGTTTGCGTCGGCGGCATTGACGTTGACCGCGTACGGAACGAAATCACCGGCGAGCGCGAGTTGCACCATGTCGGCGATTGCATCGCCTGCCTTGTCCTGCGCCTCGCGTGTTGACGCGCCCAGGTGCGGGGTGACAACGACGTTCGGCAACGTGAAGAGCGGCGACTCGGTCATCGGCTCCTTCGAGAACACGTCGAGGGCGGCGCCGGCGATGAGGCCCTCCTTCAGCGCGTCGTACAGCGCGGCCTCGTCGACGATGCCTCCGCGCGCGACGTTGATGACGCGCAGGTCGCGCTTGGCCTTGAGGAACATCTCGCGGCCGATGAGACCGACGGTTTCCTTGGTCTTCGGCAGGTGCACCGTGAGGAAGTCGGATTCGGTGACGACCTGGTCGAGCGGCAGCAGTTCGACGTTCATTTGACGGGCGCGGTCGGCCGAGATGTACGGGTCGAACGCAACGATGCGCATTCCGAAGGCGGCTGCACGCTGCGCGACCAACTTGCCGATGCGACCCAGGCCGACGATGCCGAGCGTCTTGTCGAGTAGTTCGACGCCCTCCCACTTGCTGCGCTCCCAACGCCCTTGGACGAGGGCCGCGTGGGCCTGTGGGACATTGCGCGCAACGGCGAGGAGCAGTGCCATCGTCTGTTCGGCGGCCGACGCGATGTTCGACTCGGGGGCGTTGCACACCATGATGCCGCGAGCGGTCGCCGTGTCGACATCGACATTGTCGAGACCGACACCCGCACGACCGACGACGACGAGGTCACTGCCGGCAGCGAGAACCTCGGCATTGACGTCGGTCGCCGAGCGCACGATCAGCGCATGGGCTCCCTTGATTGCCGACAGAAGAGCCGCATGGTCGAGACCGAGACGGATGTCGACTTCGTGTCCCGCTTGACGCAGGCGGTCGAGGCCGCCGTCGGCGATTTCTTCTGTCACGAGGATGCGAGGCATAGGAAGGAAAGTCTGCCTGCGGCGGGCTCGGCGCCCACAATTCTTTGCGGAATGTCAAGCGGTCGGGTGTCACGCCGTAGCGTGGTGCGCGTGGATCTGAGCGCCCTGCCGCCGATCGGCGTCGTCCCGGGTGCGGCGTCGATCCGTCTGCACCGACGATCACTCGACCTGGTCGCCCCCGTCGTGGCCAGCCACGGCGAACACCGCTCGCGGCGGGTGCTTCTCGTCGAAATCATCTGCGCCGACGGCACGGTCGGCTGGGGCGAGTGCGGGGCACCCGACGATCCGTCCTACACCGGCGAGACGGCAGACGGTGCTGCGGCATTTCTCGAGCGGGTCATCGGGCCGGCCTTCGTCGCGAGCAACACCGTGTCGGCGAGCCAAGTTGCACCGCTCATCGCGGCGGTTGATACCGACGCCCGCGCGCGACACCCGATGGCCGTCGCAGCGGTCGAGATGGCGGTCCTCGACGCCCAACTTCGCGCCGCCGACCTTGCGTTCGAGTCGACGTTCCCCGTGGCCGCACGGCGAGTCGCCGTGGCGGGCGCAACGCTGCGATCGGGTCCGATCGACGTGGTCGTGGAGGACGCGGTGAACGCGGTCGCCGACGGCTACTCGCGGCTGAAGGTGAAGATCGGGCCCGGCCTGAACGCGACGGACACGATTCGCGCGATCCGCGGCGCCATCGACGATTCTGTGATGTTGGTGGGCGACGCCAACGGTTCGTACAGCGCCGACGACGTGGCGCACATTGCATCGCTCGGCGAACTGGGCCTTGACATCGCCGAGCAACCCTTCGCCGCCCACGACACCGCCTCGCACCAAGCACTCGTCGCCACGGGTGCGCTACGCGTCGCTCTCGACGAGGGTGTCCGCAGTGCGACCGAAGCGATCGACGCACTGGCGAACCACGAGTGCACCGACATCACGCTGAAGCCCGCCCGCTTCGGTTACCTCGCCTGCGTCGACGCAGTGGGTCGCGCCGCCGAACACGGCGCAGGAGTCTGGATCGGCGGGATGTTCGACACCGGGGTCGCGCGCTGGGCAAATGTTCGACTGGCGTCGCATCCGTCGGTCACGCTCGCATCAGACGTCGGTTCGTCGGCTCGGTACTGGGCGGATGACGTGACGTCCCCCGTGGTTGCCGACGCCGGACTCGTCACGACGCCCGGCCCCCGACTGGCCGGCCTGTCGGGCGTACCGCTGTGAGTCGGTAGGTTGGAGCCATGTCGCACCGCTTTCTCTCCGAAGAATGGATCGCAGCCGCGCGCGAAATCCGTGAGAAATACAAGGACGAGGCGCCGATGATCACGGTCAGCGTGAAGATCAATCAGGTCATCACCGACGTGCCCTTCGGCGACGGAACGGTGAAAAGTTACATGGACACCAGTTCCGGCGAGGTCGTCATGGAACTCGGCGAACTGCCCGACGCCGACGCAACCGTCACCACCGACTACGCGACGGCCCGCGCGATTTTCGTCAATCAGGACCAAGCCGCAGGAATGCAGGCGTTCATGTCGGGCAAGATCAAGGTCGTCGGCGACATGATGAAGGTCATGGGCATGCAGACCGCGATTCCGCAGACCGACATCACGAAGGTCGTTGCCGACGAGATCAAGTCGATCACGGCCGACTGACACCTGCCGAAACCATCACTTGGCGGTTGAGACTCCGCAGTTCTTCACCAAATAGTCGGCGTACTTGGTGGTCAGTTCGGCAAGCCCGTCCTGGGAGTACAACGCCTGGACTTCCTGACGAAGCGACTCGTCGGTGTCGATCTTTTTCTGGTCGTACTTGCGGTCAGCGAATGCCTTGTTCATCGCGTTCAGGATCGCATCGTTCGTGACGACCGAATCGACGATGTCGTCGGGGGCCACGTCGACCAACGCCTTGCTGTCTTTCAGGATCTTGTCGAAGGCTTCCTTGCTGGCTCCGCTTGCGGCCATGTCGTTCA
>CAYFNP010000119.1:0-3016 GCA_964344425.1 uncultured Bifidobacterium sp.
GTGTCGTCGCTCGAGATCATGCCGCGTCCGCCGCAAGAGCGCGGCGCGAACAACCCGTGGCCGCAGTATGCGATGGTCTACCGCGTTGCCAGCGCGCACGAAGAGGGCGGTGAGCGCATCTACAGCGTGAACACCGAACGCTTCCTCGACGACGGCGAGGGCAACGTGCGGGCTCTCCTCATCCACGAAGTGAAAATGGTCAACGGCAAGTTCGAGAAGGTCGAAGGCACCGACCGTGAACTTCCTGCCGACCTCGTGTTCCTCGCTCTCGGTTTCCTCGGACCCGAGAAGGGAAGCTGGCTCGAGCAACTCGGCGTCGCGCTCGACGAACGCGGCAACGTGAAGCGCAACGACGACTACGCCACCAACGTCGACGGCGTCTTTGTTGCAGGCGACATGGGTCGCGGGCAGAGCCTCATCGTGTGGGCGATCGCCGAAGGTCGCGCGGCCGCAGCCGGTGTCGACAACTACCTGATGGGCGAAACCAGCCTGCCGAAACCGATCCCGCCGACGGCACGACCCCTTGTTTGACGTGACATAGCGCACCAACTCGGTGTGCTGCGGAAAAGTGAAAATCCTTCCGTCTTGCGCTGGCTGACGATTTGGCACGGCGGTATGCCGTCACCATTGATGACATGTCCTTGCGCAAGACCCTCACTTTCGCTGCTGTCGCGGTACTCACGCTCGCTGGCTGTGGGGGTGGGAGTTCCTCGCCGAGTACTTCGAGTGTCTCCGATTCGTCGTCGCCACGAGTGAAGAACGCCGCACTTTCGTCGTGTCCTGCGAGTGTCACGAACGTCGTCACATGGACGGCCGACGTCGCCGGCTTCCCCGGAACCTGCACGGGACAGTTCGTCGCAAGCACAACGTGGACGCCAGCAGCGGGCGTTTCGTCCATCAGCTATCTCGCCGTAGGTGGTGGCGGTGGCGGCCAGGGGCAGAATGGTTGCTCGAACAGTTGCAAAGGTGGCAAGGGCGGAACAGTTTCTTCGGGAACCGTCACGATCACAGGCGGGGTTGCCATCACCGTGACGGTCGGCGCCGGGGGAAGTTCGAACGTCGCGGGAGCGTCTTCGACGCTCGCCCAGTCCTCGACAACGATCGTGTCCGCTGCGGGCGGTGCAGCCAGTTTCCAGTCATCATCGGGGGCTGGCACGGGGACAACGTCGAGTTTCAGTGGCACTTCTCTCGTCTACGGCGCAAACGGCGGCGGATCGAAGTCGGCTGGTGGCACCCGGGCCGGGATAGGTGCGAACAGCAGCACAGACAATTGCGTTGGTGCGGGTGGCGGAACGGCGAACGCAGGTTCAGGCGGAGGTGGGGGTGACTATTGCCCGTTCAGTTTCGGCGGCGGCGCGAACACTGTCGGTGGTACCGGTGGTACCGGAATAGTGATCGTGCGCTACAACGCATTCAGCGTCACGTCGTTCACATCGACCGCAGCAACGCCGACGTCGTCGACGGCGCCGATCGATTACACGCTCGTCTTCTCGTCGGCGATCGATGCAGCGTCGCTCACCGCGGCCGACATCACGAATTCGGGAACTTCGACGGGCTGTACGTTTGCCATCACATCGGTATCGACGACCACTTTTACGGTTACTGCCTCCAACTGCGGTGAGGGAACGGTCATCCCGCAACTTGCGTCGGGTTCGGTCGTCCCTGCGTCAGGCGGAACCGGCCCAGGTGCGGCAGCGACCGGAACGACGATCACGATCGACCGCACGGCTCCCGCGGCGCCGACCGCCGTCGACCTTGCGGCTGCTTCCGACACGGGAACCTCGTCGACCGACAACATTACAAAGGACAACACTCCCACCATGTCGGCCACTCCGGTGGGCGCCGTCAACGGTGAGCGAGTGACAATCACCGCCACGAAGGATGGGTCGACTCCTGTTTCGTGCTCGTACGTTCTGCCCGAAACGTCATGCGACCTGCCGACACTTGCCGATGGCACGTGGAGCGTGGCTGCAACGCACACCGACCTCGCGGGCAACACCTCGCCCGCGTCGACTCCGCTGCCGCTCAACATCGACACTGCGACGAACGCGGGTACGCCCGACTTGGTCGCGTCATCCGACACGGGTTCGTCATCGACCGACAACCTGACGAAAGACAACACACCGGCTGTTTCGGCCGACGGTGTCGCCGACGGTGACACCGTGACGATGCGTGCATCGAAGTCGGGAAGCGCCGACGTCACCTGTACCTATGTGAAGTCGCCGACCGTCAACAGCTGCGACCTTGGCACGCTGGCCGATGGAACATGGGCAATTTCGTCGTCAGTCGTCGACCCTGCGGGCAACACGGCCGGGCCGACCGGTGGACTCTCGATCAACGTCGACACTTCGGCGCCGTCGGCTCCTGCCGCGCCCGACCTGCTGCCCGCATCCGACTCGGGTACGTCGAACACCGACAACAAGACCAACGACACGACGCCGTCGATGTCGGGTGGAACGGTTCCCGACGGCAGCTCGGTCGAGATCACCGGCCGCAAGGCCGATGGTTCGACCGTGTCCTGCACCTACGTGGCATCACCCACGGTGAACAGTTGTGACCTGCCGGCGATGTCGGATGGCACGTGGTCGATGACATCGAAGGTCACCGATCCGGCGGGTAATACTTCTCCTGCCGGTCCGGCACTCAGCGTCGACGTCGACAGCACGGCTCCTGCCGCGCCAACCGCTGTCGACCTCGCAACATCGTCGGACTCGGGTAGCTCGTTCACCGACAACATCACCAACGACGACACGCCGACAATGTCGGCAACCCCGGTCGATGCCGTTGCAGGGGAGCGCATCACCATCACCGCCTCGAAGGCCGGCGCCACGCCCGTGTCGTGCTCGTACGTCTTGCCCGCCACCTCGTGCGACCTTCCTGCGCTCAGCGACGGGGTGTGGGACGTGACGGCGAAACACACCGATCTCAGCGGCAACACGTCTCCGGCTTCGGCACCACTGCCGATCACGATCGATACTTCGACAGCGCCCGGCACACCCGATCTGTTGCCGACCTC
>CAYFNP010000119.1:3116-5344 GCA_964344425.1 uncultured Bifidobacterium sp.
AACGACACGACGCCGTCGATGTCGGGTGGAACGGTTCCTGACGGCAGTTCGGTCGAGATCACCGGTCGCAAGGCCGATGGTTCGACAGTTTCGTGTACCTATGTGGCGTCGCCAACGGTGAGTAGTTGCGATCTGCCGGCGATGTCGGACGGGACGTGGTCGATGTCGTCGAAGGTCACTGACCCAGCCGGCAACACTTCTCCTGCGGGTCCTGGCCTCGACATCGCGATCGACAACACGGCGCCGACTGCGGCGGCCGCGCCGGACATGCTCGCGGCAAGTGACACCGGAAGCTCGGACTCCGACAACCTGACAGCGGACACGACACCCGCGGTCTCGCTGCCCGGTGCCGTCGACGGTGAGACAGTGAAGATGACCGCGCGGAAGGCCGACGGAACGACGGTCACCTGTTCCTACATGAAGTCGGCGACCGTCAATAGTTGCGACCTGCCGGCGATGTCCGACGGCGCTTGGAAGATCTCCGGCACGATCACGGACGCGGCGGGCAACGTTTCTGCCGCTTCGCCCGCGCTCGACGTGACGATCGACTCGACACCCCCCGCTGCGGCCGCGGCCGACCTCCTGCCCGCCTCGGACCTTGGTGCATCCAGCACCGACGACAACACGAGCGATACCACTCCTGCTGTCGGCGTGCCTGCGGCCACCAATGGTGACGAAGTGACGATCAGTGCGAAGGGAGGCGACGGCACCACCGTCACGTGTACCTACGTGAAGTCGGCGACGACGTCGAGCTGTGATCTGAAGACCCTCACCGACGGCTCATGGACCGTCAGCGCGTCGATCGTCGACCCGGCGGGCAACAAGTCCGCCGTTGGTCCGAGCATGAATCTGGTCATCGACACCAAGCCGCCGGCGAAGCCCGCCACACCGTCCCTGCCCGTGAGTCCATCCGGTGCGACAAGCAACCAGACTCCCGAGATCGTCGTCGATGGCGTCACCACGGGCGACACGGTCACAGGCACTGCGACACCCGCGGAAACCACCAAGACGACAGGAACCGACAATGTCAAGCCGCCCACGCCGGTGTCGTGCGTCTTTGTCGGTGCCCCGGGCGTTCGCAGCTGCAAGTTGCCACTTCTGACGCCGGGCCAGTGGTTCGTCTCGGCCACCGTTTCCGACCCCTCGGGCAATGCCTCGGTCGCGTCCGATGCGGTCCGCATCACAATCAACGATCCATCACTGCCGCTCGCGGCCGTTTCACTGAATGCCGTCGCCCAGTCCGGGACCAAGGGTGCCGTCGACGCCAGCGTCAAACTGGCACCAAGTGAATTGGGCAACGTGGCGAACGTCGTCTTCGTCGTGCGTAACGCCGACGGCTCGGTGGCGCGGACCGTTCGGGTGGAGGCGTCGCCGAAATCAGCGACCGTTGCGACGAAGATCGCCGGATTGGCAAAGGGACAGCGCCTCGACGCCTACACCGAGAACTGGCTCGGCGTTTCCCACACGGCTCCGAGTGGATCGAACGTCATTCGCGCCGCGACTTCACGTCAGAAGACGAAGGCCGGTTCGCCGGTCCTGATCGGATCGCAACTCGCGGTGTCGCGCGTGATCTTCGATCCGGCGTCGCCCTTGCTCGACTCGAGTGACAAGGCAGAACTTGACACGCTTGCCGCCAAGATCGGCAAGAAGGGTGGTTTGGTTCTCGTCTCGGGCTTCGCACGTCAGAACCAAGTCGACACCAAGGGATTCCTGCGCGATCTTTCGATCGAGCGTGCCAAGGCGGTAGCCAACTACCTGTCGGCACGCGGCGTCCGCGCCTGGATCCGCTATCAGGGCTACGGCGCTACGACCAAGCAGATCGGCACGTGGGAGGACCGCAAGGTCGAAATTCGTTGGGTCGACGGGGTCTCCGAACTGCCAAAGAAGTGACAGTCGAACGCATTGCCCCGTCACCTACGCTGGCGGGGCAATGAGGTTTCGTTCGCGCATTTCCCCTCGAATCACGGCGATCGCGCTCGGCGTGGTCACCGCGCCGATGCTGGTTCTTGGCGTCTCGGCCTGCGGTGGCGACGTGGGTGGCACGGCTACCACCGTGGTGCCCATCGCACCGACGGACTTTGCGACCATTCCGCCGGTCATCACCACGGCCCCCGTCTCGAACACGACGTTGCCACCGGGCTCGGTTGGCGTCGAGCAGAGCTATGTCGTCGAGTTGGGTGACTCGCCGATCAAGTTGGCGACGATGTACGGCATCAGCGTCGAAGAGT
>CAYFNP010000120.1:0-5343 GCA_964344425.1 uncultured Bifidobacterium sp.
GTGACGGTGGGCGAGCGCAGTATCTCCGATGTCTGCGACATGCCGATCGGCGAGTCGGCCAAGTTTCTCGCTGCCCTGAAGCTGAGCGATCGGGACCGCATGATCGCCGAGCGGGTGACGAAAGAAATCAATGCCCGCCTCGGGTTTCTTCTCGACGTCGGTCTCGACTATCTGACCCTGTCGCGCAGCGCCGGAACGCTTGCCGGCGGGGAAGCACAACGCATTCGCCTCGCCAGCCAGATCGGTTCGGGTTTGGTCGGGACGTTGTACGTACTCGACGAACCGTCGATCGGTCTGCATCAGCGTGACAACCGGCGACTCATCGACACGCTGCACCGCCTGCGCGATCTCGGAAACACCGTCATCGTGGTCGAACACGACGAGGACACGATTCGAGAGAGCGACTGGATCGTCGACATCGGCCCGGGCGCTGGCGAACACGGCGGCGAAGTGGTGTACAGCGGCAAGGTGCCGGGTATCGCGAAGGTATCCGACTCGGTGACGGGTGATTACCTCGCGGGACGCAAGTCGATTGCGGTGCCCGAAAAGAGGCGCGCACCCGGAACGGACAAGCTCGTTGTTCGTGGCGCACGAGAGCACAACCTGAAGGACATCGATGTCGAGATACCCCTCGGCTGCTTCGTCGCGGTGACCGGCGTGTCCGGAAGTGGCAAGAGCACGCTCGTACGGGACATCCTCCTGCCCGCTTTGATGCAGCGCATCTACAAGTCGAAAGAAGCGCCGGGCCGCCACCGCGCGGTCGATGGGATCGATCATCTCGACAAGGTCATCGACATGGACCAATCTCCGATCGGCAGAACGCCGCGATCAAACCCGGCGACGTACACAGGTGTCTTCGATTCGATTCGCAAACTTTTCGCAGCAACTCCCGAGGCAAAGGTTCGCGGATACCAGCCGGGACGATTCAGTTTCAACGTGTCGGGCGGTCGCTGCGAAGCGTGCTCGGGTGACGGCACCATCAAGATCGAAATGCACTTCCTTCCCGACGTGTACGTGCCGTGCGAGGTGTGCAAGGGTCAGCGGTACAACCGGGACACACTCGAGATTCAGTTCAAAGGGAAGAGCATTGCCGACGTACTCGACATGCCGATCTCCGAGGCGGTTGATTTCTTTGCAAACCAGCCATCGATTGCACGTCACATGCAGACTCTCGTCGATGTCGGCTTGGGCTACGTCAGGCTCGGGCAGTCGGCACCGACTCTCTCCGGCGGCGAAGCGCAGCGTGTGAAGCTGGCCTCGGAACTGGCCAAGCGCAGTACCGGCCACACCATCTACTTGCTCGACGAACCGACAACGGGCCTTCACTTCGAGGACGTGCGCCGTCTTCTGACAGTCCTGTCGCGCTTGGTCGACCAGGGCAACTCGGTTCTGGTGATCGAGCACAACCTCGACGTGATCAAGACGGCGGACTGGATCATCGACCTCGGTCCCGAGGGGGGTTCCGGCGGGGGTCGCATCGTCGCCGAGGGCCCGCCGGAAGTCGTGGCCAAGGCGAAGCACAGCCACACCGGCCATTACCTCGCCCCGTTGCTCACCGCGTCGTCACCCGCGCGGTCGGTATCTCCGAAAAACAAGACTCCACAACCGAAGACACCTCAAAAGGCCGCGGCGAAGAAGCAGACTTCACGAAAGTGATGCAGAAGCCCGCGACCTCCAGCATTCCCGACACCCCGGGGTCGTACCAGTTCAAGGACGCGCACGGACGGGTGATCTACGTGGGAAAGGCATCCAGCCTCCGGTCGCGCTTGGCGAGCTACTTCCAGGATCCCCGTCTTCTCCATCCGCGCACGGCCGCGATGGTCGCCGCCGCAGAGAGCGTCGAGTGGATCGAGGTGAAGACGGAAGTCGAGGCCTTGATGTTGGAGTACGGCCTCATCAAGGCGCATCGACCCCGATTCAACATCCGTTTACGCGACGACAAGAGCTATCCGTTCCTCGCGGTGACGCTAGATGAAGAGTGGCCCCGCGCGGTTGTGATGCGGGGACGCAAGCGGAGGGGGACCCGCTATTTCGGCCCGTACGCGCATGCATACGCGATTCGGGAAACGCTCGATCTGCTGCTGCGCAGCTTTCCGGTCCGCACCTGCTCGCCATCGAAGTTCAACGAACACAAACGTCTGGGCAGACCATGCCTGCTTTTCCACATCGAGAAATGTTCCGGCCCTTGCGTTGGTGAAGTCCAGTCGGCTGACTATGCGGAGCACGTGAAGGGGCTCATGCGATTTCTCGGTGGTCAAACGGACGGCATCGAGCGTCGACTGGAAGAGGAGATGAACGCCGCCTCGACCGCGATGGAATACGAGGCGGCGGCACGACTGAGAGACCGGTTGGCAGCGGTCCGACGGGCCATGGAACGTCAACAACTGGTCGCAGCAACCGACGAAGACATCGACGTGTTCGGTGTGGCCGAGGACGATCTCGAAGCATCGGTGCAGGTGTTCTACGTGCGCAGCGGGCGCGTCGTCGGTCGGCGCGGTTTCATCGTCGACAAGGTCGAAGCGTTGTCGGAAGGCGAGATGATGGGACGTCTCATCGAGGATCACTACGGCGACGAACCAGCCTCCGGCGTCCCGCGTACCATCCTCGTTCCGCGCGAGTCATCCGACGGAGCGCTTCTCGTCGACTGGTTGTCGTCGTCGCGAGGGGGGCCCGTCGACATCAGGGTGCCACTACGCGGGGACAAGCGTGCGCTTCTCGACACCGTCACGATGAACGCGCGCGAAGAGTTGATGCGTCACAGGCTGAAACGAGCCGCCGATCACAATTCTCGAAGTCGGGCAATGACCGAACTGCAGCAGTACCTTGACTTGCCCGAAGCACCACTGCGTATCGAGTGTTACGACATGGCCCACCTGCAGGGAACCGACTACGTGGGATCGATGGTGGTCCTCGAGGATGGCCTTCCCGCAAAGCGCGAATACCGGCGCTTCAAAGTGAAGGACGTGCCGGGAAACGATGACTACGCAGCGATGCGCGAGGTTCTGACGCGGCGGTTGTCGGCGTACCTGAAAGAGCGCGAGGTGGGGGTTGATGTCGACGACGATTCAGGCAAGTCAAGCCGCCGGCGTTTTGCGTACCCGCCGCAGTTGCTTCTTGTCGACGGTGGCAAAGGTCAGTTGGGCGTCGCGGTCGACGTTGTCCGCTCATTGGGCCTCGAAGACGAGATCCCTGTTGCTGCGCTCGCAAAGAAACTCGAAGAAGTATTCGTTCCCGGCCGCTCGGAGCCGGTCGCCATCCCGCGCGCGACCGAGGCGATGTTCATGCTGCAGAGAATTCGCGACGAGGCTCACCGATTCGCCAACACGTTCCACCGCGAGCTTCGTGCGAAGCGCACCCGTGCGAGCGTTCTCGACGGCATTCCCGGTCTCGGCGAATCCCGCAAGTCTCGTCTTTTGAAACAATTCGGATCCGTGAAGGCGATCAAGGAAGCCGGCCTGGATGCTTTGTTGGCGTTGTCGTGGCTGCCCGAGAACGTTGCGCGAGCCGTTCACGAGAGGTTGAAGAATGATTGAGCGGCGCGACTCCGAGAATCCGACTTGGAACGAACATGCGGACTGGTGGATCGAGGGTTTCACCGACGGAGCCGATCCCGAATACGAAGAGCAGATCATCCCTCTCGTTCTTGAAGAACTCGCCGGTGCGGCATCGATTCTCGACGTGGGATGCGGGGAAGGTCAGATCAGTCGGCGCCTCTTTGCCGCAAGCAGTGACCGTCGTGTGGTTGGCGTCGACCCGACGCAGCGGCAGATTGAAGTTGCGTTGGCACGGGGCGGGGGACCCGAATACCGCGTCGCGGGTGCCGACTCACTGCCCTTTGACGACGGTTGTTTCGATGCAGTGCTTGCGTGTCTGGTTTTCGAGCACATCGACGCACTGGATGAAGCGATCGCCGAGGTCGCCAGGGTGTTGAAGCCGGGTGGGATCTTTCTCTTCCTTCTCAACCACCCCTTGTTGCAGACTCCCGACAGTGGTTGGATCGACGACCAGGTTCTCGATCCGCCGGAGCAGTACTGGCGCATCGGTGACTACCTGACGGAATCGATCAACGTCGAGCAGGTTGAGCCCGGCATCTACGTCCGCTTTGTTCATCGTCCGTTGGGTCGGTATCTGAACACTCTCGCGGAGAACGAACTGTTTCTCGAGAAGATGCACGAGCCGGCTCCGCCGCGTGGTTTTCTCGACAGGTCCCCGGACTACGCGATGGCCGTTGGCATCCCGCGATTGCTCGCCCTTCGCTTGCGGAAACTCGGATAGATTCAACAACGTGACCGACGTGCTCGTCATCACCGGCCTGTCCGGAGCCGGGCGCTCACAGGCTGCCGACGACCTCGAGGACCTCGGCTGGTTCGTCGTCGACAATCTTCCGACCGCCCTCGTCGAGCAGGTGGTGGAACTCGCCGGCGGTCCCGGAGACCCCCACCAACAGCTGTGTCTTGTGGTCGGAAACGCCAGCCAACAGGCCGACATGGTGGGGGTACTGCGCAATCTTCGAGCGACAGGTCACCGTGTGCGCGTGTTGTTCCTGGATGCATCGACGGGCGCGCTTGTCAAGCGCTACGGTGCGACGCGTCGCCGACATCCCCTCGACATCGACAGCGCAGCAGGATCATCGGAATCGGGCATCGCCGCAGTCATCCAGCGCGAGCGTGAGCTACTGCAGCCCGTCAAGGCCGAGGCCGATCTCGTGATCGACACGTCGGAGCTCACGGTGCATCAGTTGAAGGCAAGGTTGATCGAGCTGTTCGGGCCCGCTTCGCCAACGGACATTTTGCAAGTGGGAATCGTGTCGTTCGGGTTCAAGCACGGTCTGCCGCTCGACGTCGATCTCGTGTTCGATGTTCGCTTTCTTCCGAATCCTTACTGGAACGAGGACATGCGTCCGCTGTCGGGTCTCGATGCGGTCGTTCGCGACTTCGTACTCGACAACCCACTCACCGGCGATTTTCTTGAACGGCTCGAGGGCATGCTCGAAATGCTGTTGCCGGCGTACGTCGGCGAAGGGAAGAGTTATCTGTCGATCGCCATCGGATGTACCGGTGGGCAACACAGGTCCGTCGCCGTGGCCGAACGGCTGGCCGGGTGGTTCGTCGAGCGGGGTTTGCGGCCTCGGGTCACCCACCGCGATCTCGTGAGGGGATAGACCCCGCACTAGTCTCGGTGCGGCATCGGGCCCCACCCCCGGCCCGTCGGACAAGGGAGCATCTCAATGACCATTCGTGTCGGCATCAATGGTTTCGGCCGCATTGGACGGAATTTCTTCAGGGCCGTTCGCGCCAGCGGCGCGGACATCGAGATCGTGGCAGTGAACGATCTCGGCTCGCT
>CAYFNP010000121.1:0-5334 GCA_964344425.1 uncultured Bifidobacterium sp.
GTTGCCTTGGTCAAGCCGGTGCGTGCATTCGTGCGGCCGATTCTCAGCGCATTGCAGCAGTTGCCCTCTGTGTCGTGGGTGCCGATCTCGATCGTTCTCTTCGGCACCTCGTCGACGACCGTCTACGCGATCATCCTGCTGGGTGCGGTGCCGTCGATTGCAAACGCGCTGGTCAGCGGAGTTGGTCTAGTCCCACCGTCACAGATGCGGGCCGCACGCATGCTCGGTCTTCGGGGGATGCGTTCGGTGACGCGTGTCGTCCTGCCCGCGGCGATGCCGGGTTATCTGACGGGATTGGAGCAGGGGTGGGCATTCGCGTGGCGATCGTTGATGGCGGCCGAACTCATCGCGACAACGGGGGACCTCGGGTCGGGACTGGGCAACATCCTCACCGAGGGTCGTAATTCGCAGAACATGTCGTTGATGCTGGCCGGCGTCGCACTGGTGCTCGCGTGTGGTCTGCTCGTTGAGAAAGCGGGTTTCTCGCCGCTGCGCAAGCGGATCCTCTCGAACCGGGGTCTCAGCGTCGTCTGAGTCCGGTTGGTCGGCGGACGCGTCGGTAGATTCGGTGCGATGTTGAAGGTGCCCGAGGTTGAACTGCGCGCGATGCACGAGCACGCGCTCGCGGGCTATCCGTACGAGGCGTGTGGTCTGATGGTCGGCCGTTTCGGCACCGACGGTGTCGGCGAGGTGGTGCGGTTCGTTCCGTGCACGAACATCGCCGACAGCGCGCGGGTGTACACGATCGACCCCAAGGACATCCTCCGCGCGGGTCGCGCAGCCGAGGACGACGGTCTCGAAATCATCGGTGTGATGCACAGTCACACCCACAGCGAGGCGTATCCCAGCCCGACCGACGTGGCGCAGGCCCCCGACCCGGCCTGGCACTACCTCATCGTCACGTTGGCCCGCGAGGTGCCCGAGTCACGCAGCTTCCGCATCGACCAGGCGGCGGCCGATGCCGGGCAGATCACCGAAGAGGACATCTCGACTGCCTACTGGCTGGCCTGAGCAAGCCGCCCCGCGAATCAGTACAATTCCGACAGAATTAGTCGCATATCGCGCGGGTCGTCCGGAAAGGAGGCTGAGCATGAGCATCGGTACCCACTTGCACACGGTGAACGAGAGCGTGCTCGACCTCATCGGCAACACCCCGATGGTCGACGTCAGCGTGCTCTCGCCCAAGCCGTCGGTGCGGTTGGTGGCGAAGTTGGAGAACCAGAACCCGTTCGGGTCGGTGAAGGACCGCATCGCCAAGGCGATGATCGAGGCCGCCGAAAAGGACGGAACGCTGCGGCCCGGCCAGCGCATTCTCGAGCCGTCGTCGGGCAACACGGGCATCGCGCTCGCCGCGATCGCGCAGATCAAGGGTTACCCGATCACCATCCTCATGCCCACCAGCGTGTCGGTCGAGCGGCGTCAGATGCTGCAGATCTTCGGCGCCGACATCGTGCTGACGCCCGGCGAAGAGGGTTCGAACGGCGCGGTGCGTCGCGCACAAGAGATGGCCGAGAAGCATCCCGAGTGGTGCTTCCTCTATCAATACGGCAACGATGCGAACCCGCGCGCCCACTACGAAACCACGGGCCCCGAAATCATGCGCGACTGCCCCGAGATCACGCACTTCGTGGCGGGGCTCGGCACGTCGGGAACACTCATGGGTACCGGTCGTTACCTGCGCGAGCACAAGCCCGAGGTGAAGATCATCGCCATCGAACCGCCGCTGGGTGAGCGCGTCGAAGGATTGCGCAACCTGGAAGACGGCTACATCCCGCCGGTGTTCGAGAACTGGAACGGCTTCGAATTGCTCGACCGCAAGCGCGTGGTGCGACCGCGCGAGAGCATCGAGTGGACCCGTCGTCTGGTCGCCCAGACCGGCATTTTCGCGGGTCTGTCGTCGGGCGCGTCGCTGGCGGGTGCCATCAAGGTGGCGAACGAAATCGACGAGGGAACGATCGTGTTCGTGGTGTGCGACGGCGGCTGGAAGTACCTGTCGACCGGCGCGTACACCGACGACCTCGACGCGGCCGAGGCCGCGGCCGAGAAGATCATCTACTTCTGACGTCGTCTTCTAACCCGCGACGAGAATCGCGAGCCCTGCAAGAGCGATGCACGAAGCAACGACGCGTCGTCGCGCGCCGGGTTCCTTCAGCACCAATACGCCGACCAGCGACGCGATGACGACACTCGACTCGCGCAGGGCGGTGACGTAACCGACCGACGCACGTTGCACCGCGACGAGGACCATCCAGTAGGTGAGCACCGACGCGCTGCCCGCAAGAGCGAAGCGGTGCCATCGGGCGCGCAGTGTCGCGAGCATCGTCGCGCGTCGGCCGATGGCGAGTCCGTGCGCGGTGGTGAAGATGGCACACGCGATGAAGGTCGTGAGCGGATAGAGATTGCCACCCGTGTTGCGCGACCCGTGGCTGTCGATCACCGAGTAGACGCCGATTGTCATGGCGACGGAAAGCGCGGCGCGCACGTGAGCATTGTCCGCGGGGCCGGCGATCAGCCACAGGCCCGTCGCGGTGACTGCAATGCCGGCCACGTTCAGTGCGGACAGCGAGTCGTCGAGCAACATCACGCCGCCGATCGCGGCGAGAACCGCGCCGGTGCCGCGCGCAATCGGGTAGCTGACCGAAAAATCGCCGAGGTCGTACGCGCGCGCCAGCGACCACACGTAGCCAACGTGAACGAGTCCACTCAGTGTGGCCCACAACCATGCCGACGCGGGAACGCCGCCGAGTGCGAAAACGAGGACCGCACAACCAACACCGGCGACGAAGAACTGTCCCCACAGTGCGTGCCATCGATCACCGCTCTGTTTGATCGCAAGGTTCCAGCCCGCGTGCAGGAAAGCCGCTCCGATTGCGAGAAGAGTGGCCCCGAACACGTGCTCAACGTACTCGCGACGACGAACCCATAGTCTGAGGGTCGATGGTCCAGCCGATCGGAATGTTCGACTCCGGATTCGGAGGGCTCACCGTGGCTCGCGCCGTCATCGATCTCCTGCCCGCCGAGGACCTGGTGTACATCGGCGACAACGCCCGTTATCCGTACGGCAGCAAACCACCGGCCGAGGTGCAACGATTCGCACACGAAATCGCCACGAGCCTCGTCAACGACTTCGACGTCAAGGCGATCGTCGTCGCGTGCAACACCGCGGCGTCGGTGGCGCTCGACCAGTTGCGGTCGGTTCTGCCCGTTCCCGTTGTCAGTGTGATCGAGCCCGGTGCGCGGGCACTTGTCCAGGCGACGCGCAACGGCCGGGCGGGTGTCATCGGCACCGTCGGCACCATCGACTCGGGTGCCTATGACAAGGCCGTGGCCGAGGTTGACGCGTCGGTCGACCTGGTCTCGGCAGCGTGTCCCGGGCTGGTCGAATTCGTCGAGCGCGGACAGACGACGGGCCACGAGGTGCGGGTGCTGACGGAACGCCTGCTCGCGCCCGTGTCGTCGGCCGGGGTCGACACTCTTCTGCTGGGTTGCACGCACTACCCGTACCTGGCGCGGGTGATCGGCGAGGTGATGGGTCCCGACGTGGTGCTGGTGTCGTCGGCCGACGAGACGGCCTTCGCCGTGCGTTCGTTGCTCGAGTCGTCGGGCCTCGCCGAGACGACCGACCGGCAGGGCGAGCACCGCTTCTATTCGTCGGGGGATCCTGCCTGGTTCGCGATGCTCGGCAGCCGCCTGTTCGGCCCGGAACTCTCCGATGCACAATCATGGTCGGCATGACTCGTCCCGACGGTAGACAACCCAACGAACTTCGCCCGCTCACGTTCGAGCGCGACTACACCGAGATGTCCGCCGGTTCGGTGCTGGTGTCGTTCGGCAAGACGCGCGTGCTGTGCACCGCGTCGATCGACGAAGACGTGCCGCGTTGGATGAAGGGCAGCGGCAAGGGGTGGGTCACCGCCGAATACAGCATGCTGCCGGGTTCGTCGCCCGAACGCGTCGACCGTGAAGCGGCGAAGGGCAAGCAGAGCGGACGCACGGTCGAGATCCAGCGTCTCATCGGTCGTTCGTTGCGCGCTGCGTGCGACATGAAGGCGCTCGGTGAGCGTCAGGTCGTCGTCGACTGCGACGTGTTGCAGGCCGATGGTGGCACGCGCACGGCAAGCATCTGCGGTGGCTTCGTCGCGTTGCACGACGCACTGACACGGGTGATGCAGAACGGCCTCATCAAGGCGCACCCGCTGCACTCGCATTGCGCAGCAATCAGCGTCGGTATCAAGAACGGCGTGCCGATCCTCGACCTGCCGTACGCCGAGGATTCGACCGCCGAGGTCGACATGAACGTCGTCATGCTGCAACCCGTCGCCGGAGGCGAGGCCAAGTTCGTCGAGGTGCAGGGAACCGCCGAGGGAATGGCGTTCAGCCGCGACGAACTCGACAACCTGCTCGCGCTCGCTTCGCATGGCCTCGGCCACATCTTCGATGCGCAGCGGCGGGTGCTGTCGGTCGAACCGGCACCGCGGCCGCTCGGGCGCTGAACACGTTCGTGCGCGAACTCGTCTGCGCGACGGCGAACCCCGGCAAGGTGGCCGAGATCGCGTCGATGCTTCCCGATGGTTGGACCCTGTCGCCGCGCCCCGCGGAAGTCGGCGACATCGTCGAGGACGCGGGAACATTGGTCGGCAATGCGCGACTGAAGGCGACCGCAATTCGCGACGCGACGGGCCGCGCAGCCGTCGCCGACGACACGGGGCTGGAAGTGGTGGCCCTCGGCGGTGGGCCCGGTGTCGACACGTCGTCGTTCGCGGGTGCGGGCTGTACCGACGCCGACAACAGGGCGAAGATGCTCGAGGTGCTGCGCGGGGTCGACGACCGTCGCGCGCGATTCGTCACCGTGGTGCTGGTTGCGTGGGTCGACGGCACCGAAACAATCGTCGAGGGCGTGTGCAATGGTCGCATCGCAACCGCGGAACGTGGGGAGCGCGGTTTCGGCTTCGACCCGCTGTTCGTTCCCGACGACGGCGATGGTCGTACGTTCGCCGAGATGAGCGTGGGGGAGAAGAACCGGTTGTCGCACCGCGGGCGGGCGTTCCGCGCGCTTGCCGCGAAGTTGGTCTGATTACCAGCCGCGCAGGTCGATGGCCCATTCGTCGACGACGAGGCCCTCGCGGTGAACCCACGCACGCTCGTGCTGCGACATCGTCGGGTCGATGTGCGCGGGAGTGACGAGCACCCGTTCGCCGACTCGCGGCAGCACCGTCGGCGCGGGAATCGCGAGTCCCGCCGCATCGCGTTTCACCGCGAAGGTGACGTGTTCGTCCGAGCAGAACCACACGTCGTAGCCGTCGACTTCGGGGTTGCCGTGGTCCATGCCGAGCG
>CAYFNP010000122.1:0-5327 GCA_964344425.1 uncultured Bifidobacterium sp.
CGCGTATCCGATTCGTATCTCGACATGACCGCGACCGTCATGGGCGATTTCGGAGTTCACGTGCTTGTCGATGAGGATGGCGCGGGGCGACGCTTTACCGTGGCCGAGAGTGCGTACGTGTCACGCCTGTATCAGGTCGAACCCGATGCTTCGTCGGCTTCGTACCCCCTCGCCATGGTGGCCGTGTGCGGAGGCTCCGTGACCATTCCGCACCTCACCGCTTCTTCGGTCCAGGGTGATGCGAAGTTCGCCGACGTTCTCGGGTCGATGGGGTGCACCGTCGAGTGGGGCATCGATTCGGTGACTCTTCGACGCGACTTGTCGCGGCCCCTTCGTGGAATCGACATCGACATGGTTGACATGTCGGACCTGGTGCCGACGCTCGCGGTCGTCGCGTTGTTCGCCGCCGAGCCAACGCGCATACGCGGTGTCGGGTTCATTCGGCGCAAGGAGAGCGATCGCCTCGGCGACCTGTCGAGCGAGCTGAAAAAGTGCGGGGCCCGTGTTGCGGAGACGGACGATGGTCTCGTCATCGAACCGGGACCACTGTCGGGTGCGCATCTCGCCACCCACGATGATCACCGGCTTGCGATGAGCTTTGCAGTGTTGGCGGGTCGGGTGTCGGGCGTGAGTGTCGCCGAACCAGGGGTGGTGTCGAAGAGTTGGCCCGCGTTCTGGGACGTACGCGAGGCGATGCTGTCCGTCTGACGTTCGCTAAATGCGTCGGATGTCGATGCAGCGCCGTCGCGGTGCGAACTTCGGCGCAACGACGCCCGCGAGGCCGAGCCACATGAGGATGCGTCCGCGCTGGCCCGCATACGGACGGAGAGCATCGAGCATTTCGTCGTCGGTACCCCGCGCGCGGCCATTCAGGGCGTGAGCAACGACGTTCTTCAGGTGAAAATCTCCGACGGCAACCGCGTCGGGGTCGCCGAGGGCTTCGCAGCGGACGAGCGCTGTGGTCCACGGTCCGAATCGGGGAACGTCGCTGACGAGCCGTCGGACCGCGGCCTCGCCGTCGGTCTGGTGTGCGCCGGGTCGGGCAAACACGCGGGCGATGCCGATGATGGTGCGCGCCCGGGCCTCTTCGATGCCGAATGTGTGCAGCTGGTACGGAACCAGCCGAGACAGCGTGACGGGGTCGGGAGGGGCCATGAGGGTGCCGACGGGCGTGTCGATCGGCGTGCCGAGGCTCCGGCACAAGCGACCCCACTGCGCCACGGCCTCGGCAGCGGTGATTCGCTGGCCGAGCGTTGCGGTGAGGGCGGCCTTGTACACGTCGGCCGACGAGCCGATCCGGACGTCGCCGAAGTCCCGCGCCAAAGCCGCGACGATGGGGTGGTGAGCGGTGATCGTGGTGAAGGCGTCTCGCGTGCCCGCCGGGTCGGCGCGACGTTCGCGGACCGCGTCGGCGCCGCGGCCACCGAATGAGAGTTCTCCGTCGGGGTGTGCGAGCGTCCATGCGGGCCCATCGGCGGTTTGCGAGGCCATCGCCAGGCAGCTCTCGACGATGCGCACGGATGGGTCTGCGTGGCCGAAACGGAACGAAGAAAAATTCGTTCGTGCGGTGCGGGCTCGCGGTTCGGATTCGACCGACATCGTGACGATGCTAGGCGCGGGGTGTGGGTCACTAGGTTGATCCAGGTGGCCGACCGTATTGCACCGCTACGAACCGACCACATCGAGGTCCCCCTTGCCGCGCGACTTCCGCGCGACCCCGAGATGGTCGAACGAATCCTTGCAGCCCATCGACGGGCGGTCGCCATCGGCGATCCCGTCTACATCGATCCACTGACCCGACGCAGCGTGATGACGTCGGTGTTTCTCGCCTCGCGATCGAGATGTTGCATGAGCGGCTGCCGACATTGTCCGTACGAGGAGTGAGCGGCTAAGTTCGTTCCATTCGTTCCGAGGTTCGGAGCGTTGCGAAAGGGGTCGTTTTGTCCAGCGAACGCGAAATCTTGTCGTGGGACGGTTTCGGAGAGGCGTCGCGGGACATCGCGCGTGACATCGCGGCCTCGGGATACGACCCCGACATGATCCTTGCGATCGCGCGCGGTGGACTGTTCCTTGCGGGTGCCCTGGGGTACGCACTCTCGGTGAAGAACACCTACACGATGAACGTCGAGTTCTATACCGACGTTGATGAACGGCTGGACATGCCGATGATCCTGCCGCCCGTTCCGGACTTCGTCGACGTTCGCGACGCCAAGATTCTCATCGTCGATGACGTCGCCGATACCGGACACACCCTGAAGCTTGTGAAGGAATTCTGTGCGGGTCGCGTGCGCGAATCGCGCATCGCAGCGCTGTACGAAAAGCCGCACTCGGTGATCCATTGCGACTACGTCTGGAAGCGCACCGATATGTGGATCAACTTCCCGTGGAGCGACAAAGAACCGATCGTCAAGCGCGCGGGTTCCGCCCGCGACGCCTGAGGCGTCCTCACCACCTGCCGCGTCCGACGAGGACGTCCTTCAAGGTGGCGGGTTGGTCGGTCATGATGCCGTCGGCTCCACGGTCGATGAGTTCATTCATCTGGTCCGGGTCGTCGATGGTCCAATAGTGGACATGGAGACCCGACTCGTGGGCGATGTCGATGAAGCGTTGAGAGTGCAGTGGAATGGGGCCTTGCTTCGGCGGAATCTGAACCGCGAAGACACCGTCAGGGAAACGAATCGCTCGTCCGAGTGAAACCGCAAGTCGCAGCCGGGCCACGCCCTTGGGGCCGAGCGATGTGGCGACGTCGGGTCCGAGTTCCGCGCGCAAGGTGCGAAGGCGGCGGTCACTGAACGACCCAAGGCAGACGCGGTCGAGAATGCGGTGCTTGCGCAACGCGGCGACGAGATGGGGAAGCGCGTTGTCGGCCTTGCAGTCGATGTTCCAGCGCAGTCCCGGCCAGGTCCCGACGATTTCGTCGAAAGTAGGAATGGGCTCTTCTCCACCGACTCGTGCCTTGCGGACCTCGTCGTAGGTCAGTTCGCTGATGCGACCGGGAACGCCGCACGTGCGTTGCAAATCATCGTCGTGGAACGCGAGAAGAACGCCGTCGGCCGTGGCATGCACGTCGGTCTCCATGTACGTGTAACCAAGGTCGACGGCGCGTTGGAACGCAGCGAGGGTGTTCTCGGGCGCGGTACTCGCACCTCCGCGATGCGCGAACGCATGGAGTCCCGTCCATTCGAAGAACGGGTGACGTCGCAACACCATGGAGGATCGGCGGGTCAGATCGAACGACCCGCCGCCTTCCAGTACTCGTCCTTCAAGAGACGCTTGTAGAGCTTGCCCGTCGGGTGGCGCGGCAGGTCGGGACGGAAGTCGACGGATCGCGGGCACTTGAGGTCGGCGAGCTGTGACCGGCAGTACGCGATGAGTTCGCGTTCGAGCGCCTTTGCCTCGTCATCGTTCGCGGGCATCGTGACCGGCTGCACGACTGCCTTGACTTCTTCGCCGAACTCGTCGTTCGGCACACCGAAGACCGCAACGTCGGCGACCTTCGGGTGGTTGATGAGAACGTTCTCCGACTCTTGCGGATAGATGTTCACGCCACCGGAGATGATCATGAACGCCTTGCGATCGGTCAGATAGAGGAAACCGTCGGCATCGAGGTAGCCCACATCGCCGAGGGTCGACCAACCGCGTCCTTTCGGGTCGCGGGAGCCCTTCGTCTTTTCCGGGTCGTTGTGGTACTCGAAGACCGTGCCGCTCTCGAAGAAAACCGTCCCCGACTCGCCGGTGGGGACTTCGTCGCCGTTCTCGTCGCAGATGTGGATGACGCCCTGGATCGCCTTGCCGACGGTACCGGGGTGCGACAGCCACATATCGGAATTGCAATAAACGAAACCGTTGCCCTCGGTGCCCGCGTAGTACTCGTGAATGACGGGTCCCCACCACTCGATCATCTGACGCTTGACCTCGACCGGACACGGCGCTGCGGCATGGATTGCACACTCGAGCGACGATGTGTCGTAACGCTTGCGAACGTCAGCGGGGAGCTTCAGCATGCGCACGAACATGGTCGGCACCAATTGGCTGTGCGTCACCTTGTGACGTTCGATCAGTTTGAGGTACTCCTCGGCATCGAAGTGCTCCATGATGACCGTGGTGCCACCGATGAAGTGCACCGCGAGATTGAAGCGCAGGGGAGCAGCGTGGTACAGCGGGGCAGGTGACAGGTAGATGGCATTTTCGGTGACACCGAAGAGCATCGACGACAGACCTGCAACACCGTTCGGCTGGCCGAGTTCGGCGCGCTGGAAGACGCCGAGAACTCCCTTGGGCTTGCCCGTCGTTCCGCTGGAGTACAGCATGTCCATGCCGCCGATGAGCTCGGCGAGGCGGGTTGTGGGCTGTGCGGCAACGGCCGATTCGTAGGACTCGTAGCCGGGAATGGTGCCGTCGAGCATCAGGCGCAATGCGGCACCGGGAATGTCGCCCGCCACTTCGGCAGCCTGATCGGCTTTGTACTTGGAGGTGATGAAGGCCTTCGCCCCGCAGTCGTTGATGATGTAGGTCAACTCGTCGGACGTGAGACGGCTCGAGCAAGCGGTGTAGATGAGGCCCGCATAGTGGCAGCCCCAGATGACCTCCATGTACCGCTCGTGGTTCTCCATGCAGATGGCGATGTGGTCGCCCACTTCGAGGCCGGCCGCACGGAGAAGATTCGACAGCCGGTTGGCGGCGTCGTCGAGCTCCTTGTAGGTCACGACCTTGCCGGTCGAGGCCATGATGTAGGCGGGCTTGTCTGGATGTGCTTTGGCGTGGTCCCCGGGGAACATGTCGGGCAAGTTAGTCGCCTTTTGTGACGGATGCCTCTTTCCGGTCCGAGAGATGGATGCCCGAATGCGGGGTTGGGTTTGGAAGCTCGCTGTGACCCTGCGGTAACTTTTCACGAGTTTCACTGACGTAAAGGGGTGTGCCGTGAGCGCTTCAACGGTGGTTTCCGAAGAGCAACTTGTCAACGGTCTCGTCGACGAACTTCTGGCGGCCTGTCCGCCGGCGTCGACCAAGGCAGTCGACTTCCTCGGCAAGCAGTTCGACCTCGGTCTTGCATGGGTTCACTTCCCGCAGGGCCATGGCGGTCTTGGAATCTCGCCGCGTCACCAAAAGCTCATCAACGAGCGTCTCGGCGCGGCCGGCGCACCCAACGCGTACGGCCGCAACCCCATCGGGTACGGCATGTGCGGCCCCACGGTTGTCGAGTGGGGAAGCGAGGCCCAGAAGAAGCGCTACCTGCGTCCGCTGTTCACCGGCGAAGAGATTTGGTGTCAGTTGTTCTCCGAGCCGGGTTCGGGCTCCGACTTCGCCGGCCTGTCGGCGAAGGGCGT
>CAYFNP010000123.1:0-5254 GCA_964344425.1 uncultured Bifidobacterium sp.
CAGTCGAACCCGTTCGCCTCGGTGCGCTTGGCGAGGTCGATCCATTCGGCCCTGTCGGCCGCGCGTGCGCACTGGACACCGAAACGAAAGGGGCGAATGGGGGGCTTAGGCATGGCTGAACGGTAGCCCGTGGTCTCCGACGGAGACCCTTGTCGTCCGCGACCGCGGCGGGCAAAACGCTGCCGTTGGCGTATTTGAGGGAATTTTTTTCCCTTTCGCTCGGGTTTGACTTGCGCACGTGGGGTCGACGGCGATGCGGTGGTGGACGTTGGCCTTCGTGCTGCCCTTGGCGTGCGGAGTCCAGTTCGCCGGCGAGCGCTCGCGTCATCACGTCGAGGCGGCCGCTGTCGCGACGTGTCCCGACGATGCGGGGCGCGGAGGAAACACGGCGTCGGCGAACTCATCGACACGAGGTGGTCACGGTTGCGTCGTGATCGACGTTGCCGGCTCGTTGACCACGTTCGTGCACAGCGGCGCAAACCAGTCGTGGACCGTTCCGGCCGGCGTCACGTCCGTCGTGGTTCACCTGATCGGCGCGGGTGGTGGCGGTGGACGGAGTTCGACGACGGCGTACGGCGGTGGAGGGGGCTACGTCACCGGACGGCTGTCCGTGACCGCAGGACAAGCATTCGATGTGATCGTCGGTGGCGGTGGCATTCGTCAGTGCACGACCGATGTGCCACTTCTCGCTGACGAAGCAGGGCGTCGCAACTTCTCGTTCGGCGGCGGTGCGTCGGGCAACGGTTCGTCGGGCTACGACTGCACGTTCGCAGCCGGCGGAGGACGCTCTGCGATCCGACTTGCCGGCAGTTCCGACGATCTCGTCACCGCCGGTGGTGGCGGCGGTGGTGGCTACAACGGCGCAGGTGGTGCGGGTGGCGGTACGACCGGTGTTGCCGGTGGTGGCGCGAAGGGAGGCGGAGGCGGAACTCAGTCGGCTGGTGGCGCAACCGACAATCCCGAGCCGGGTGTGGATGGCATCAAGTACGCCGGCGGGTGGGCCGGATACAGCGTGACGCAACGCAATGCAGCATCCGAAGCCGGCGGCGGAGGCGGCGGCTGGTACGGCGGTGGCGCGGGCGGAGACAACGGAGGCGGTGGAGGCGGATCGAGTTATCTCGGCACTCTGACGAGTGCGTCGACCGTCGCGGGCTCGGGTCGCGAAGCCGGTATCGATCCGCCGGCGAACGGATCCGCACCGACCGTCACGGGACCGGTCGTCATCGGCACGAGTGTCACTGCCGGCGCGGGGTCGTGGACACACGGCGGTGAATCGAACTACCGATGGCAATCGTCTGCGGACAACGTGACGTTCTCCGACATCGCGGGCGCGACGTCGGCGGCGTACGTTCCCGATGCGCCCGGATACCTGCGTGTCGTCGAAACTCGAACGAATTTCCTTGGTTCGACCAATGCGACGAGCAACGTGGTCACGGTTGCTGACACGACACTTTCCGCACTTGTTCCATCGGCTGGCACATTCGTGCCGACCTTCTCTTCCGCGGTTCGTGCGTACGCCGTGTCCGTTCCGTACCGCACTCGATCGATCAGCATCGCACCGTCTGCATCGAACGGAAGCGCCGTGGTGCGTGTCGATGGTTCGGCGGTGAATGCCGGAGGCCAATCGCGGGCGATCGACCTGGCCGTGGGCGCAAACAGCGTGAACGTGACCGTGACCGTTTCGGGCGTGACAACGACGACCGTCGTGACCGTGACGCGGGCGGCGGCGACGGTTCCCGCCGCACCCACGATCGATCGAATCGAGCCCGGTGAGTCCCGGGCGACGGTGACCTTCTCGGCCCCGAGTGATGACGGTGGTGAGGCGATCACGGGTTACGAATACTCGACCGACGGCACGACGTGGCTCGCCGTGTCGCCATCATCGGCAGGTTCGTTCGTGATTGCGGGTCTGACCAACGACGCGGAGATCACCGTCCGTCTGCGCGCGCTCAACTCGGTGGGCGCGGGGCAGTCGTCGGCCGGCACGAAGGTGACGCCCACGGCTCCCGTCACGTCGACGTCGTCGGTCGTCACGACTTCGGTCCTCACGACGTCGACGTCAACCACGAGTTCATCGACGACCGTGCCGGTAGTTACCGTGACGACTCCGGTGGTGGTGACGACCGTTGCGCCGCCCGAGCGACCGGCGGCCCAGAAGCGGACGACGTCGACGATCGCCACGTCGACATCGGCTCCAACGACGACAACTGCGTTCAGCACCGACGAAGTTGTCCCGGAGTCGACAACCGTGTCACCGCAGACGACGATGACGACGACGAGCGTGACGTTGACGACGACCGTCGAATCGCAGGACGCTGAGATGGGTGCTCCGGCCGAGACGACGACCACGACTGTCAAGGCGAAGGTACGGAAGCTCGAGCTCGTGCCACGTCTCGCGTCGGGGCGACCAGCCGCCGGATCACAGGTGGATGCGTCGGCCGAGGGTTTGTTGCCGGGAAGCAAGGTCGTGCTCGAACTGCATTCGGTGGTCCGAGTATTGGATGAGCAAACGGCGGCATCGGATGGTTCGGCGAAGTTCTCGGCCACGCTGCCCGAGGACACGGAAAGTGGTGTCCACCAGTTGGTGCTGCGCGGGACGCTGCCCGACGGCTCGCCGATCGTTGCCGTCGCTCCGTTCTCGGTCGGAGAAGACGGATTGGTCGAACGGGTGTTGCCCGTCATTGCGACGGACTCCGTGCCTTCCACGTCGGACGTGGGTCGAATGTTGTCTGCAGGTGCGGCCCCGTACGACCCCGCCGACGACTTCTCGGGAACTGCAGCTCTGGCAACGGCTGCTGTCGTTGTGATGGGTCTCGCGGGTGGAGCATCGAGCAATGGCTCGCGCAAACAGGACGGTTCGTCGGACCGCGACCCAACGCCCGAGTCCGAGGATGCATCGTCCGATGTCGAAGCGCGCGACGAGCAAGCCGAGGGTTCGTTGTCATCGACGGATGCGAAGTATCTCGATGCAGTCGGCTCGGACCTCTCAGGCTTTGGTGACCGCAGCGCTCTTTGGCGGACACCCGGCTGGTCGCGGTTGCAGCGGGTCCTCGCTCGTGTGGTCGCCTTCCTCTCCACGAAGTCGACGCTGCTGGTGCGGGTCGTTCAGGACGGCGCGTGGGTGCGCGCGTCGTTCGGAGTTCTCGGCATGCTGCCCGCGATTGTCGGCTTCGGCGTCGGTGTGGCTGCAGCGGCGTCCGTTCATGCGATGGCACTTCCGCCGGGATTCGGCTACGTCGTGGCGATGGTTGCGTTGTCGTTCGTCGATGCCCTAGCCGGGGCAATCGGATGGGTGGCGTTCGTCATCGTCGTAGCGCTGAACGGAGGAGTGGCGTCGCTCTTCGACATCCGCACGCTTCTCGGCCTCGGTGTTCTCTTCGCCGGAATGCCGCTCGTGGCCGGTGCGATTCGACCGGTGGTGCGTGCGGTGAACAGGGACGGCATCGGCCTGCAGCGCGTCGGTGACTATCTGATGATGCCGATCTTCCTCGGATACGCCGCCTCTGCGACGTATGGCGCGTTGAACGGTCTCAGTGGTCTTGCGGTAGTTGCGTCATCGGATACCCAGGGGCTGCGCAACTTCGGTTTCGCATTCGCCGTCGGTCGTTTGGTTGTGGAGGACGTGTCGTTGCGGCTGTTTCCCGCGCGTCGTCGCGAGGTCGAATTGCCGGTCGAAAACGGACCCGGTCGTGCCGTGTCCTATACGAACGTCGGGGTCCTCTGGTTGGTGTACCTGTTGACTGCCGGTCCCTACATGGGCCTCGGTTGGCGGACGTGGGTCATCGTCACGTTGATGTCGATCGTTCCGCTCGTGAAAATTCACAAGGATTCATTGCCCAACTCGACAACGGTGCACCGCTGGTTTCCTCGTGGCATTCTGCGCGCGTCCATCATGCTCTTCGTCGGAGCGTGGTATTCACGTTGGGTACTCGACGTCGCGGGGCACCCGAGCGATGCTCGAACCATCGTGCCCTACCTCATGCTTCCCGCGATCGCGATCGGGCTGATCGACGGATTCGGACGGAAGGGCGGCTCGTGGCGCGATTCATCGGTGAAACAACTTGCCGGATTCGCACTGTGGATCGTGTCGTTGTCTGTTCTGGTGGGGTGGATCACCCCCTGAGCCGCGCACGGCGCGGTTAGCGTTGACGGCAGTGGTGAAACCCCCGGCCTCTGCACTGCGAAACGTTTCGCTCGTTGCGCGACTCGCGCTCGCGGTGCTTGCCGGCGCGCTCTTCGTCGCGGCGGTCGTCACGGCCATCGCGCCCCGCGTGTGGGGGATGCTCAATTCCCACGAGGAAGTTCCGGTCGAACTGCCGTCGTTCACGGGAATCGCGCAGAGGTCGTTGCTGTTCGACGTGAACGGCAAGCAGATCGGCGCGTTCCAGGTGGAGAACAGCCAACCGATCACGATCGACCAGGTGCCCGATGTCGTGGTGTCGGCGGTGCTCGCGGTCGAGGATGCAGGCTTCGCGGGACACAAGGGGGTCAACCTGCGAGCGCTGGTGCGCGCCATGTTGTCGAACTTCGAGGCGGGGTCGGCGCGGCAGGGCGCCTCGACCATCACCCAACAAGTGGTGAAGAACGAGTACTTGGCCGGGCTGGAACGCGATGGCCGCTACAAGATCTTGCAGGCGAGGTACGCGACGTTGCTCGAACGCAGCGTGCCGAAGCGTGCGATCCTCGAGCGGTATCTCAACACCGTCTTCCTGGGCAACAACGCCTACGGCCTGCAGGCGGCGGCCGAGATCTACTTCGGGGTCGATGTCGAGGACCTCACGCTCGAGCAGGGAACATTCCTCGCGGGTCTCATCCGTGCACCGTCGACCTACGACCCGATCCGTCACCCCGAACGCTCGCGTCAACGGTTCACGGTCGCGATGCGTCGCGTTGCGGCCGAGGGCCTGGTCGAGCCGGCTCGCGCCGAAGCGATTGCGGCGGAGTGGCCGTTGCCCGAGGTTCTGCAGTCGGTTCCCGAGCGGTCGATCACCCGCACGTACTTCTCCGAAGCGGTGAAGGATTACCTGCTGAACAAGTCCGACATTCTCGGCGATACGTACCAAGCGCGGTACAACGCGCTGTTCCGTGGTGGCCTGCGCATCACGACGACGCTCGATTCCGCCGCGCAGGCCGCTGCCGAAACCGCCGTGCGCAACGAATTGCCGGCAAACAAGGCGGGATTCCGCGGCGCATTGCTGTCGCTCGACACGGCGACGGGGGGAGTGCGCGCGATGGTCGGCGGACCGGGCTTCCG
>CAYFNP010000124.1:0-5240 GCA_964344425.1 uncultured Bifidobacterium sp.
CGTGCTCCCTGCCTGAACGAAATCGCGATCGATACTTCGCTGTTGCGACGAGTGATCGATCCGCCCAGAGTGGTGAGACGCAGGCCGTTGATTGGCTCGACGCCGAACCCGCCGCCCGCCGGTGTCTGAAGATTGATCGTCCAGTCCGACACGTCGAGCGACTGAAGATCGAACGGTACGACGAATTCCGTGCCCGTCAGATTGAACGCGAGGCTTCCCGACAGGCCGAATTTCAACTCTGTTCCGCCACCTCCACGGATCCTGATGGATGGCGCACGAAAACGCGCACCGGAGAAGAACTCGAAGTCACCGTTCAGGCCGATGGTGGCGTCCCAACGCCAACCTGCGGCCGACGAGGTGACCGTTCCACCGATCTGGCCGCCGAACTCGCGGCCGAGGAGGCTGAATTGCTGGCCGACGTAATTGGCACGAACAACGAGACGCTCCGGTACGGACGCCCCGAGGAAGGTGCGGAACGCGGCCGGGGTCGAGATGGATGCCGTGAGATGGATGCCGTCGACCGGCAGCGATACCGCGGGGAGATTCAGCGAGCGCAGATTCGCCGTGGTCGGAGTCCACGACACCTCTCCGCCGGCGTTCACACTGAACGCCACCTCGGCGTTGATTTCGAGACCGGAGTTTCCGAACAAACGAAGGTTGTTGACTCCACCACTCACCACGGTCGAGCCCGGGTTGAACGCAATGGTGACACTCGTGTCAGTGTCGAAGATCCGCGCATTAGCAGTGGCCGTCACCGAGACGGTGCCGGCACGGTTCTCGTACGTGAAGGACGCGGAGGTAAGAGTCACCCCTCCCGCAAGAGGAAGGCTGTCCAGCGACCCCGTGAGTCGCAACAGTCGCGCGGCGGTGTCGACCGTACCCGACAGGTTGACCGACCGCCTCGGCGTGGTGTTCAGCACGAGCGACGACGACAACGACACCGCGGCCGAACACGCGCCCGCGGCCGGGCAGTTGAAGCGCGCGTCGGCGCGCAGGTTCGAAACTTCCGCGAACGAGTTGATGGGCACGGACGCAACATCGAACCGCAACGAGCCGGTAGTCGCCCCCGCATCGCGAGCAAGCGTTCCCGACACGGCCGCACCGCGGAGCACCACGCCCTCGACCAATGTCAGGTCGCGGGTCTGGCTGGCGTCGACCGTCAGCGACCATCGGTCGGCACTCGTGAACGAGACAGTCGCCGAAACCGACACTGCGGCAAGACCGCTCACGGCGAGTGCAAGCGTGCCGCTCACGGTCGTCGGTTGGCCGGTTCCGAGGCGCAAGGAAATGTTCGACAACGTGGCACCGGTGAACGGTGACCAAGTCCCGGACACTGTTCCACGCAGGTTCAGGGACGGTGTTGCGCCGGATCCAACGGTGCCGGAAATGTCGGCACGCAGACCCTGGAACAGTTCGACACCCGTCGCGCTGATCTCGAAGGTCGTCGCACCTGTCGCACCGGGCGTTCCCCGCGCAAGGATCGTCGACTTGGTGCCATCCGCACGGGTTGGGCCGTCGCCCTGCAACCAAATCGAGCGAATCGAACCATTCTCGAAACTGATCGTCGGCTTCCACGTCCAGCCGCCGAAAGCCGACAGTGCCGTCGAGAGACTGGCTGATAGTCGACCCTGCAACCGCACCGTCGGGAAGCCGAGACGGGTTCCGCCGATGGTGCGGAATGTGATGACCGATCCCGAATCCTCACCCAGGTTGACGTCGTCGATCGGCCACGCATCGGGGAAGTCGATGGTCCCACCGGTGAACTTGAGTCCATTACGGTCGAGGACTCCGGAGACGTTCGAGACGCCAAAGCCGGCGAAGGTGAACGACTTGCCGGAGAAGACCAGCCTCGTGCCGCCGGCGCATCCGGCCGTGGCCTCGGCAATTTCAGCTGCGAGGTCGAGTCCACTGACTCCGGGAATGCTGCGCAGCAAACCACCGGAGATTGCCGATGTCACGTCGCACAACGAACCGAATGTGGCGGAGGGAACGATGATGAGAGGGAATGTCCCGTAGCCGGTGATGCGTCCGTCGGCGCCGCGGGCCAGTGCGTACGCAACAGTGGCCAAGGGTCGGACAGCCGTTGTCCCCGAAAAGCGAGCACCGCCCGCAGTTGCGCTGACCGTGACGTCGGGCGAGCTGGGGGCAATTCCCCACGTCAGCGTCGAGCCGGCGGGCGCGGACGCGACGACATCCTTGCGGTTACCCGACGCGACGAGGAGCGGACGCGTCCGACCCGCGACGTCGAAGGTAACGTTCGCAATCGGCGCCGCATCTCCGACCTTGACCGCGACGATGTCACTGGCGGTCACACCGCCGAGGGAAACCGTTGTACGAAGGAGAACGGTTCCGGATGTGGCAGGCGCCGTGAAACGCAGCGTTGAACCCGTCGCACCTGCGGCGGCAGCAATGACCGCGGCGTCGTCGGCAACACCTGCGTCACCCGCTTCGACCGCCCACGACCATGAGACGCCCGCGACTGAGGCACCGACGACCGTCACCGGCGCACCGGGTGCAACCGAGATCGTGCCGGTGCCGAGCGAGTCTGCGCGCACGCGAACGGGTTGGCCACCTGTCGCCCAGGGTTCGACCGGACTCACCGGCACCGAGTCGACTCCGGAGGGCGCAGACCGTGCGAGTACGCGTCGATAGAGAACCGTCGTGGGGCCACTACGCCGGAAACCCGTTGTTGCAAAGACGGTTCGATCGGTGCGGTACGGCAGGGGCGTAATTGTCGTTCCGTTCGAGTACGACGACGACTGCGCCGTCGCGCCGGGCGCTCGATACGTACCGATGGGTTCGACCTTGATGGAGATCGTGTCGCTCGCAGAAAGCCCTGCATCGGTGACGGTTGCGATGAACTTCAGCGTCGTCGTTGCATCAACGTCGGGCGCGGTGAACGACGCATTGCCCTTGTCGTCGACCGTGAGAGCGACGCGGGGAGAACCGTCGGTTTGCTTCCAGTCGACCTTTGCGCCGTTGTGTGTCGCGTACAGCGAAACAACGGTGGGTTCGATCGAATCGGTGGCGGATCGGAACGAACGGCTCGAGACCATCTCGGGTCCGGAGACGTCAATGGTGAGCGGCGCAGTCTCCCGAACGAGACCGGACGTCGTTCCACCGACGACAACACTTCGTCCGACGGCAATAGGCACGACGTTGTACGACCATGCTCCTTCGTTCGCCGGACCTTGGGGTTTGATGCTGACTTTTGCTTCTGTTCCCGAATCGAACGGAGTACTCGCACCCGCGCGACACAGAGCGATGCCGATCGCGAGTGAACCGCCGATGCGCAGGCACGCGAGACCATCGCCTTCGACACCGTTGATTCCCGCGGCGTCGTTCGCCGCCGCAAGCAGCACGGGCGTCGCCGTCGCTTCGCCACGGTTCTCGAGACGAACTGTTGCCTTTGTCGCCGCACCACGACGGGTCGGGGCGGCATCGCCCACCTGCGACTGGATCTCGATGCGCGGAACATCGACCACCAGCACTTGTTCGATTGCTTGTGAAGATTGACTACCACCATCGGCAGAACTCGTGACCAGTCGGGCCGCGACTGCGGCAGCGAGCGAACGAGACACGGTTCCGGCGGACACCCCGAGAATGATGGGCGCCGTCTGGACGTCGGGAGAGATATCGGCAACAGCGTTGAGCGAGCAATCAAATTGCCTCCACTCGTCCACGCCAACGGACTGCGCATCCGTTCCGATCGACGACGCTGCATCCACTGACGAAGCCAGAATCGAATCCGTCGGACGGTTGGCCCCGTCGACAACCGCGGCTTCGACACACGTCCAGTCACCTGCGGGTCGTGTGGAAAGTGCCTTGGGCACCACGATCGAGACTGCGAGAGTCGAACCGGCCGGGATCGGTTCGGATCCGACGTTCTTCACGACGTAGGCCACGGTCCCGGGTTTTGTGGGACTAATGGGGTCTGTCGTCACCGAATCGAGGGCCCAGCCACCGGCGCCGTCACGGCGCGCAGGGAACAACGCGGGAATTGGACTCCCCTTTTCGCGAACAGCGAGTGTCGTCGAAGTGGCGTTGTCGGCGAGTTTGTCGGCGGGTTCACCCGCAGTTTCAGCTTTCGCCGAAATTACGAGTCCCTCGCCCGCATCATCACGCACCTTGAAACGTGCAGACGCGGACAACGGCTTGTCGGGCTCGACCCTCGCAACAGTGCACGATGCGCCGGAATCTGTCGCGGTACACGTGAGACCCGTGGCCGACACGAAGGTGGCCCCGGCGGTCTCGAACGTCAGCGTGACGTCACGTGCCGGACCACCGACCGTCAGCAGACCCACGTCGACACTGGCCGTTGCACCGGCGCTCGTCAACGGCACACCGCCGGTTGGTGTGAGGCGCGTGACGATGTTCGGCGGAACCTCGGCAATGGGGAGGTAGTCGAGGTCGATGGACGACGTTTTGCCCGCTACGGTGAAGTTTGGTCGCCACTCGATTGACTGCGAAGTGAGAGCGTCACCTGCAGGCGGCACGACCCCCGAGAGAAGAAGAGGCTCGGTCAGACTTCCGCCGGCCACGGATTTCGCATATGTGCAGGTCTCTGCTTCACACGTCCAGTCGACACCCTCCGCAGACGGCTCACCAAGTTTGCTTGTCGCAAAAAGTTCGGTGACCGCAGGTGCAGCCACCGGTGCAGAACCTGGGTTCGCACCGTAGACGGTCCACTGCACCCTTCGGCCCGCAGTGTGATTCGCGGGCGGGAATGCAAACACCTCTGCTGCGATCGGCGTACCTGCCGGTACCGCGGTGACCTTGTAGGTCGCATTCGCCGCAAACGATTGACCGCCGACTTGGGCTTGTGCCGATACGCCGAGCGCGCTCATTGACTCGAACGCCGTGGCGAGGGCTTGCTTGTCGATCGAGGACCTGGCGCCAGCAACGAGTTGTTGCAACAAGGCTGCGTCGATGGATCCGATGGTCGCATCGGTCGCGACGGCGAACGATGCAAGTCCGTCGATCGCGCCGAGTGGTGGAAGAACCTGCTTCGTCTGACACGTGATCTGGGCACACGACCAGCCCGTGGTGCCGTCGGACGATGCGGGGAGCACAGACTTGAACGTGACCCCCGGTGGAAGGTTGTCAAAACGCACAACCGTGGGGCTACCAACCGAACCCGGGAGTGAACTGCCGTTGGTCACCCGGAAGCGCACGAACATCGTGCCGCCGATCGGCGCAAGGCGCGAACCGTCGAGTTCCAGCCGGACCGTCTCGGCAAC
>CAYFNP010000125.1:0-5138 GCA_964344425.1 uncultured Bifidobacterium sp.
AGGTCACCGAGTTCGACGCCGTTCGCGAACAGCACGCGATAGCGCTGCCAGTTGAAGCCATTGGCGAGAATGACCTTGCCAGCCGTGCCGGCAGCGACACCCTGCAGTTCGCTGGTTGCGACAACTCGGTCTCCGAGACGCAGGTTGATCTGGTCGGCATGGGGCTTGGCGAGTGCATGTGGCTTCCAGAACGGCATGCGTCCATTTTGACTCATACGCGGTCCCCAAACCCACTTTCGTGACCCACGGGTACACTCGTCAGCCTGTGAAAACGACTCTTGAAACCCTCGAAGGCAACAAAATCAAACTGAGTGTCGAACTCGATGCTTCCGAACTCGACACCAGCATCGACCAGGCCTTCAAGAAAATCGCCCAAGAAGTGCGCATGCCCGGATTCCGTGCGGGCAAGGCTCCCCGGAAGCTTCTCGAGGCCCGCATCGGCCTGGCCGCCGCTCGCCAGCAGGCGATCCAAGACTCGGTACCGCTCTTTCTGTCAAAGGCGGTGCGCGAGCACGACATCGATCTCATCGCAACACCCGACGTCAAGCTCACCTCGGGTGAAGAAGACGGTCCGGTCGCATTTGACGCAACGTGCGAAGTGCGTCCCGTCGTTTCGGTTCCCGGCTACCAGGGCCTGCGGGTCGAGCTCGCCCCGATCGACCCGACCGACGAAGAGATCGAAGAAGTCATCACCGCCGAGCGTCGTCGCCACGGCAACCTGACCGACGTCGACCGTCCGTCGCAGAAGGGTGATTATGTGACCCTCGATCTGCAGGGCCTGCGCAATGGCGAACCGGTTCCTGGTTTGAACACCGACGACTGGGTGTACGAAGTCGGTCGCGGTTGGGTTGCCCCCACGTTCGACGACGAAGTCACCGGTTGTGTGAAGGGTGCGACGTTGAAGTTCACTGCAACGCCGAATGGCACGGAAGAGCCGGCCGACTTCGAGGTCACCGTTCAGCGCGTGCAGGTTCTCGAACTTGCCGACCTCGACGATGCGTGGGTGGCCGAGCACGTTGCCGAACACGACACCGTCGAGTCGTGGCGTGCGTCGATCGTCGAGCGCATCACCGAGATGAAGCTCAACCAGGTGCGCAATGTTCTCATCGACAAGGTCAGCGATTCGCTTGCCGAACTCGTCGACATCGAAGCCCCCGAGGCGATGGTCAACGCCGACCTGCAGGCGCGTGTGCAGAACACGGTGCAGCAGTTCCAGGCACAGGGCATCGCGCTCGACCAGTGGCTGTCGGTCACCGGGCAAGACACGAACCAGTTCGTCGATTCGTTGAAGGAACAGTCGGTGAAGGCCGCGAAGGTCGACCTCGCACTGCGCGCGGTCGCGGTTGCCGAGGGCCTCGTTGCCGACGACGACGACATCTCACTCGAATACGAGCGCATCGCGATGCGGGTGGGCCAGAAGCCCAACCAGGTGCGCAAGGTGTACGAGAAGAATGACGCAGTTCCCGACCTTTCCGCCCAGATCAGCAAGTCGAAGGCCCTCGACTGGCTGTTGCACAACGTCACAATGGTCGACACCAACGGCAAGGAACTCGACCGCGAACACGTTCTCGGCCACGACCATTCCGATGACCATTCTCACGATCACTCGCACGATGGCGAAGAGGGTCACTCCCACGGGGCAGAATGAGCAGCGTGCCGAACCAGTTCCGCAACTACTACGTCCCGAACGTCACCGAGCAGACCAGCCGCGGCGAGCGGGTGTACGACCTGTACAGCCGTCTCCTCAAAGAGAACATCATCTTCCTCGGCACGCCGATCGACGACACCATTGCGAACCTCATCTGCGCCCAGTTGATTCACCTCGAGAGTGAAAACCCCGACAAAGACATCAACATCTACATCAACAGCCCCGGTGGCGACATCACGGCACTGTTCGCGATTTACGACACGATGCAGTTCATCAAGAACGACATCGCCACGATTTGTCTGGGCCAAGCCGCGTCCGCTGCGGCGGTGCTGCTGGCAGCCGGAACCAAGGGCAAGCGCCTGGCACTGCCGCACTCGCGAGTCCTCTTGCATCAGCCGTACGGCCAGGTCGGCTACGCCCAGGTCACCGACCTGGAAATTGCCGCCCGAGAAATACTGCGGATGCGCGACCTTCTCGAGGAAATCCTTGCAAATCACACGGGTCAGCCGATCGATCGCATCCACGCCGATACCGACCGCGACTTCGTAATGGAAGCCCCCGAGGCCCTTGCATATGGCATCATCGATGATGTCATTTCAAGCCGCCAGCTGGCCGACCGCACGGGGCCGATCCGCTGACACGTTCGTCAGGAGGGCCGCGTGGCCAAATTCGGTGATTCAGGTGAATTGCTGAAGTGCTCGTTCTGCGGCAAGTCCCAGAAGCAGGTCAAGAAGCTGATCGCGGGTCCCGGCGTCTACATCTGCGACGAGTGCATCGAACTCTGCAACGAGATCATCGAGGAAGAGTTCGCCGACACCGGTGACGTCCGCTTCGACGAACTGCCCACGCCCCTCGAGATCCGCACGTTCCTCGACGAGTACGTGGTCGGCCAGGAACAGGCGAAGAAGGTTCTCGCGGTCGCGGTGTTCAACCACTACCGGCGTATCCAGTACCAGCAGAACAACGTCGGCGGCCGCCGCGACGAGGTCGAACTGCAGAAGAGCAACATTCTGTTGCTGGGGCCCACCGGATGCGGAAAGACGCACCTGGCCCAAACGCTCGCGCGCATGCTGAAGGTGCCCTTCGCCGTCGCCGATGCAACCGCGCTGACCGAGGCCGGCTACGTGGGTGAAGACGTCGAGAACATTCTCCTCAAGTTGTTGCAGGCCGCCGACTTCGACGTGAAGAAGGCCGAGACCGGCATCATCTACATCGACGAGATCGACAAGGTTGCGCGCAAGAGCGAAAACCCGTCGATCACGCGCGACGTGTCGGGCGAGGGAGTCCAGCAGGCGTTGCTGAAGATTCTCGAGGGCACCGTTGCTTCGGTGCCTCCGCAGGGTGGGCGCAAGCACCCCCATCAAGAGTTCATCCAGATCGACACCACGAACGTTCTCTTCATCTGTGGCGGAGCGTTCGCCGGCCTCGACTCGATCATCGAGTCGCGCATCGGCCACAAGGGCGTCGGCTTCCACGCCACGGTGCGCTCGAAGGCGGAAAAGGACCCGGGACAGCTTTTCAGCCAGGTGCTTCCCGAGGACCTGTTGAAGTTCGGAATGATCCCCGAGTTCGTCGGACGTTTGCCGATGGTCGGCGCGGTGCACAGCCTCGACCGCGAGGCGTTGGTGAAGATCCTCGTCGAGCCGAAGAACGCGCTCGTCAAGCAGTACGCGAAGTTCTTCGAGTTCGAGGACGTCGAACTAGAAGTCGACGACTCGGCACTCAGCGCGATCGCCGACCTTGCGCTTGATCGCGGCACGGGTGCGCGTGGTCTGCGCGCGATCCTCGAAGAAGTCCTGTTGAACACGATGTACGAGATTCCCGGTAAGGGCGACGTCGCGAAGGTCGTCGTCACTGCGCAGGCCGTCAAGGAAAAGACGGCCCCACTCGTCGTCATGCGTGGCTCGGGCCGCTCTCCGCGCCAGCGCCGCGCCGCCTCCTGACGCGGTTCGACGTGGACTACGCCGCGGCGCTCGCGTATCTCGACGAGCACGCCAGTTACGAGCGCACGGGCCGGGTGGGTGACCCGTCGCTGACCAACATTTCGGCCCTCGTCTCGGTCATGGGAGACCCCCAGTTGGACTACCGGGTCGTGCATGTCACGGGCACCAACGGCAAGGGTTCGACCTCGCAGATCATCACGAAACTCCTGATGGCGCATGGCCTGCGGGTGGGCACCTACGCCAGCCCGCATCTGGAACGGATCAACGAACGGATCCTCGTCGATGGCGCGCCGATCGACGACGAGACGTTTGCAGAGAACATCGCAGCAGTGGCCGACGCCGAGGGTCTTGCGGGGGTTCGGCCGTCATTCTTCGAGATCCTCACGGCTGCGGCCCTGCGGTGTTTTTCCGATGCGCCCGTCGACGTGGCCGTCATCGAAGTCGGCATGCTCGGACGATGGGACGCAACGAACGTCGTGAACGCCGATGTCGCGGTGATCACCAACATCGCACTCGACCACACCGAGTACGCGGGGCCGACGGTGCACGACATCGCGAGGGAAAAGGTCGGCATCGTCAAGGCCGACTCGGTGACGGTGATCGGCGACGTCACACCCGAGCTCGCAGCATTCTTCGATTCATCCGTGCCCGATGCGATACGCCGTGGCGAAGCGTTCACATGCGAAGACAACCACCTTGCACTCGGCGGACGTTTGATCGACGTGCGAACGACGCGCGCAAACTACGCCGACGTGTTCGTGCCGCTTCACGGACGTCATCAGGGTGACAACGCCAGCGCGGCGATCGCCGCGGTCGAGGAGTTCTTCGGTCACGCGATCGATCGCGAGGTGCTCGACGCGGGTCTGTCCGCGGTCGCCATGCCCGGACGTTTCGAAGTGCTGCACCATCAACCGCTCGTCATCATCGACGGTGCGCACAATCCGGCGGGTGCCGACGTTTGCGCGGAAGTTTTTTTCTCCGACTTCGACCCGGTGGGTTCCCGCCGCCTCGTCGTCGGCACGTTGCGGAGTCGAGATCCTGTCGCACTGTTGTCGGCATTGCGCGCCGACGAATTCGATCAAGTGGTGTGCTGCACTGCACCGAGTCCGCGTGGTCTTCCCGCAGCCGACCTTGCCGCGGTCGCGCGGTCGATCGGATGCGACGACGTCGTCGAATGCTCCGACGTGGGGGAGGCCTGTGACCGCGCCCTGCGCGATGCCGGTGCCGACGATGCGGTTCTCGTGACCGGTTCGCTGTACGTCGTCGGTGATGCCAGGGGTCATCTTTTGCGCGTGTTGCCGTAGAATCATCGGAATGTCGAACCGAACCCTCGTCTTGTTGAAGCCCGACGCCGTCGAACGCGGTCTTGTCGGCGAAATTCTCGGCCGCTTCGAGAAGAAGGGCCTGAAGCTCGTCGCGATGGAATTGCGCAAGCTCGACCAGGCGATTCTCGCCCGTCACTACGAAGAGCACCAGGGCAAGGGTTTCTACGCCGACCTCGTGGCATTCATGTCGCGCAACCCGGTCGTCGCGCTGGTTGTCGAAGG
>CAYFNP010000126.1:0-5115 GCA_964344425.1 uncultured Bifidobacterium sp.
GGCTGAGTAGATGCGCGCGTACGGGTTGCGTACCGCCGCCACGCGCCACCAGTCGACGGAGGTCTTCATTTCGATTTGCTCGGACTCCGGCAGCAATTCCATGTGGACAAGCCCGTTGACCTGCATGTTGTGAACGCTCTGGTCGACCGAAACGGTCGGGCCATCCAGCCACGGAATCAAATCGGGGCGGTAGGTGCCGTTCGCCTCGGCCAACAGCAGCCGCATCGTGCTCGACGCAACCTTCGTGGACGGTACGTACAACACGCGCGCATTTCGCGCAACGAGCACGTGCCCCCGTTTTCCGTCGCGTGCACCCATGACGGTGCTCACGTTAGACCCCCACATGCGTCACCTTCGGGGCACATCGCGTTGAACGCGGAGCGCGCACGCCTACCTTCGACACCCCTAACCGAGAAAGGAACAACATGTCTCTCCTCCGCAGAATCGATGGCGACTTGGCATGGCCGTCGTTACTCCCCGATCGTCCCTTCTTCGATTTCGAACGTGGCTGGGCCGATCTTCTCGCCGAAACAACCATCCGTGTCGAGGAGTTCCAGGAAAACGGCCAGATGGTGATCCGCGCCGAGGTGCCCGGGGCCGACCCCGACAAGGACATCGAGATCACCAAGACCGATTCCAGCCTGCGCATTTCGGTCCAACGCCGAAAGGAAGCCAAGACCGACACCCGGCACCACTACCGCAGCGAGTTCCAGTACGGATCGTTCGTCCGCACGATCAGCCTCCCCGCAGGTACCGCCGAACAGGACATCAAGGCCGACTATCACGACGGCATCCTCGAGGTCCGCATTCCGATGATCGCGAGCAAGGCCAAACAGGAGCGAATCCCCATCAGCCGCGGCGCCTGAGCACTACGGTTCCCTCCGGGATCATTCAGACGCCCGGGGGGAACCGTGTCCGACGACGCAGCAAAGCTGAAGCACAACTACGGCAAGGTGAACAAGGACTACGGGCTTCATCTCGCCACCCGGCCGCCCGAAGAGGACGGGCCGATCTTCATGGTCAACCTGATGAAGTACCACGAGGTCGCGCAGTACGAGTCGGGCGACGGCGGCGCGATCAGCGGTCGCGAGGCCGACGACAAGTACAACCCGTCTTCGATCCTGAACAAGCTCGGCGCCGACATCATGCTCGCCGCCGACGTACGCACGACGGTGCTGGGCGAGGACTGGGACCGCATCGCGATCGTGCGTTATCCCACCCGCAGATCGTTCATCGAGATGCAGACACGCAAGGACTTCGCTGAGAAGCACGTGCACAAGAGCGCGGGCATGCTGCGCACGATTCTGCCGTGCTGCACGCCGCGTGACCACGCACTGAATACCCGCGAGCGTCCGAACGGTGGAATGTCGATCGAGCACCTTGTCATGCTCGTGTCCGCCGAGCGATTCCCCGGCGCGACCCTCGACGTCGAAGGCACCATCATTGGCGACGGGCGCACTTGGAGCAGCGTTCACCTGATGCGAGTTCGCGACGAGTTCGATGCAAACGTCATTGCCGAGCGGCTGACGCCTCCCGGCGGTGGTTTCGTGATGACCCTGACGTCGCACCTGAACGGTCTCGCCTGACCGCCACGCCGACTCAGTTCATGTAGCGGCCGCCGTTCAGGAAGAACGTCATGCCGGTGATGTAGTCACCACCCGTGCTGGCCAGCCACACCATCCACGGCCCGCCGTGTTCCTCGGCGTCACCCAGGAAGCCGAGCGGCATCTTCTCCTTCAGTCCCTCGACGAAGTCGGTGTTGTTGGCCATCCAGTTGTCCCACGCATCGGTCTTCAGTGACGGGTTCACGGTGTTCACCGAAATGCCGTACTTGCCCCATTCGCGCGCGGCCGTGCGCGTGAGGGCGCGGATCGCCTCTTTGGTCGCGTTGTAGCACGTGTTGCCCGGGAAGCCTTCGAGGCCCGAACCCGACGAGAAGTTGATGATGCGGCCGCCCTTTGCCTTCATGTGGGGAAAGACCGCCTGCATCCCCCACAGGGTTGCGCTGGCACCCGTGCGGAAGGTGTAGTCCCACTCCTCGTCGTCGGTGTCCTCGATCGGTGTCGGAATCGTCGAGGCTCGCGGGTTCTTTTCCGTGCCGAAGCCCTGGGCGTTGTTCACCAGGATGTCGACGGTTCCGTACGCATCGACCGCTTTCGCCACCATGTTGAAGATGTCGGCCTTCTTGCCGACATCGGTGGCAACGCCCATCGCGACGTTGCCCTCGGCCTTGATCTCGTCGACCACCTTGTCGATGTTCGCCTGCGTCCTGCTGGCGAGAACGACCTTCGCTCCCTCGCGCGCGTAGACCTTTGCCGTCGCCCTGCCGATACCACGACCCGCGCCGGTGACGATCGCGACCTTGCCGTCGAGCTGACCCATGACTTCCCCCACTTCGATACGGCACGCGCCGAGCGTCGACCCCCGTCGACATGCGAAAGACTATGTGAGCGGGGTCAGTCGCCGACGAGTTGGATGGCGCCGCTGGGGCATACCTCGCGGGCCTGACGCGCGCCGAGTTTTTCTTGGTCGGTCGTCAGCACCGCCACCTTGACGGTTGGCTGGTTGTCGTCGCTGAACTCGAACAGCCACGGATGGTTGTACACGCACTCGCCGGCCATGATGCACTTGTCGAGATCGATCGACACTTTCACGAGACCCTCACTTGTCGAATTCGATCCACAGTTCGCCCGGAGACCGGAATCCACCGCTGTCGATGTTCGGCGACGTGATTCCCTCGTGGGTCGCGAACTTCGGCCGGGGGTTCTTCATGACCTCCATCATCCGCGTGCAAGCGATCACCGCCTCTTGGCGGGCCATCGCGTACCCCATGCAGAAATGCTGTCCGACGCCGAAACCCAAATGACCGGGCAACTTGTCCTTGTAGCGCGCCGAACGGTTCTCGCGACCCATGTGCATGTCGGTGCGGTGGATGTCGAAGGTGTCGGGGTTCGAGAACACGCGCTCGTCCCTGTTCCCCGACCCCAGCAGCAGGATCATCAGCGATCTCTCCGGAATCACACGTCCGTGCATCTCGACCTCGCGCGTGGTGTAGCGGGACTGAACGTGGACGACCGCGTCGTAGCGCATCATCTCGGCGAACACGTTCTCCCAAAGCGACGGGTCCTTCTTCACGTCCTCGAACTGGTCGGGCCGCGTGTAGAGCATGTGGTACCACATGTTGGCGATCGCCTTGTCGGTGGTGTCGCCACCCGCAGCCAGCAGCAGGGCGATGAATCCCTTCACTTCGTCCATCGACATGCGTTCGCCGTCCAACTCGGCGATTGCGATCTTCGACAGCAGATCGTCACCCGGGTTGCGAAGCCGTTCCTCGACGATCGGCTCGAGGTACTTCCACATTTCGTTGCGCGCCGCGATACCGCGCGCCAGGTGTTCTCCGCCGAAGCCCAGACCGGCGATCAAGGCCTGGTACCACCCCACGAAGCGCTCTTCGTCGGCACGCGGCAGGCCGAGGATGTTCGAGATCACGCGGATCGGGAACTGGTTCGAGAACCTGCTGACGAGTTCGACCTCGCCGTCCTTCATGCAGTCCTCGAGCAGTTCAGCGGCGATCTTTTCGATGAAGGGGATGAACGACACCAAACCCTGACCGACGAACTGTCCCGCGATGATGTTGCGCAGCCAGCGGTGGCGGTCGCTGTTCCCGTATTCCAGGATGTTCGGGCCGAACACGTGCGACGAACCGAACACGTACGGGCCGTCGACCTTGTACAGGGCCCTGTCGAAGCTCTCGTTGTCCTGGAAGGCTGCGTTCACGTCGTCGTAACGGCTGATCATCCACCTGTTGTGGAACCGATCGCGGAACAACGGATGATGGTCCCGCAACCGCTGGTACATCGGGAACGGATTCTTCTGGTATCCCGGTGAATCGAACTCACGCGGGTCGATTTCGTGCAGCAATGCCCCCATGACGCCGAGAATACCGAACGGCGCACACCGCCGAAGACGGAGGTCAGTCGAGGCGCAACAGGAACTTGCCGGTGTTGCCACCGTCGAGCAGGCCCCTCACCGCATGCGGGAACCGCTCGAGGCCAACCTCGACGTGTTCCCGAACGACGATCTTTCCCGACCGCAGCCATTCGGCCATCGTCGCCGTCGCCTCTTCGTAACGCTGCGGATAATGAAAGATGGTGAAGCCCAACATGCGGGCGTCGCGCTCGGCAATCTTCAGGTAGTTCTTCGGTCCCCGCACGTTCGCCATGTTCTCGTACTGCGACACCGCGCCGCACAGCACAACACGTGCCTCGACCGCAAGGTTCATCAACACCGCGTCCAGCACGTCACCGCCGACGTTGTCGAAGAACACGTCAACCCCGTCGGGGCACACTGCACGAAGTTGCTCGGCAAGGTCACCCGATTTGTAATCGACAGCAGCGTCGAAGCCCAGTTCGTCGACGAGGAACCGGCACTTCGCGGCGCCGCCCGCAATGCCGACAACCCGACCGGCTCCCAGTAATCGCGCCACCTGACCGGCCAGCGACCCGACCGCCCCTGCGGCACCCGACACGACAACCGTTTCGCCACCCGCGATGCAGGCCACGTACTTCATGCCGACGAACGAGGTCAGACCCGTCGCGATACTCAGCGCTCCGAGAAATGCCCTCGGTGGCGCGAGCCGCGTATCCACCTTGGCGCACGCGGCAGCCGGCAGCAGGGCGAACGATTGGGAGCACATCGGGCCCGTGACCACGTCGCCCACCGCCACTGACGCATCGCCACTCTCGACAACGGTTCCGATTCCGAGCGCGGGCACGACTCCGCCCAACTGCGCCGACTGGTGGAATCCCCCTCCGTCGAGCGTCGTTCGGATGAATGCATCGATCGATAGGTGGTCGACCCGTACCAACACCTGACCGGCCTTCGGCGACTCGATGTCCGACTCGACGATGTCGAAATTGTCGACCGAAACCGGTCCCTTCGGGTGCGAACGGAGAACAACCTTGCGATTCACGGGCATACGACATACTCCCACCGACGGACTAGAAAGAAGGAATGGGACAGCGGATCATCTTCCCCTTGGTGCGACTGGCCCATCTCAGCCGCGAGCAGTTCCAGACCTACTGGTTCGAGAAGCACGCGCCGCTCGTCGCATCC
>CAYFNP010000127.1:0-5105 GCA_964344425.1 uncultured Bifidobacterium sp.
GTGCAGCCGCGAGTCGCGCAGACGGGGCAGCACGACGGGGTAGCGGTTGCGGCCGATGCGGACCGAGCGTTGGGGAACCGACGGCGCGACAACGACGGAACCACCGTGCATCAAGACTTCCCCCACGGACCGAAAGATTAGTGCCGACCGCGGCCCCGAGCCATCGGGATGTCGTTATTTCAGTGGCTTGCCAGCCAGTGTTCGCGGGCTTCGGCATACCGGGCGCGCACGTGCGGTTGTGCGACCGACTCCTCGGTGACCGACGGACCGTCGAGAGGCCACGTCGGCAACTTTCCGTCGAGCACCCACGCCGCCTGGCGCGCCGCGCCGTCGGCAACGTACTCACCGGCCGGTGGCACAACAACCGTCCGTGCGAACACGCCGGCCGCGATGGTGCGCACCGCGGGCGATGCCGCGGCTCCGCCGATGAGGCGGATCCGTCCGATGTTCGCCCCGTTCGCAGCAAGAGCGTCGACCGCATCGGCGAGGCCGCACAGCATCCCCTCGATTGCTGCGCGCGCGATGTGTTCGGGACCGGCGTTGTCGAGTGTCAGACCAAGCAGGCCACCCGTTGCGCGCGGAAGGTTGGGCGTGCGTTCGCCGGTCAGGTACGGCACCATCACCAAACCGTCGGCACCCGACGGCGCACCGAGCGCAAGTCGTGCCAGTTCGTCGTGGTCGACGCGCAGCATCGCGCACGCCGCATCGAGAACCCGCGCGGCGTTCAGGGTGCACACCAACGGAAGGAATGCACCCGTCGCATCGGCGAATCCGGCAACCGCACCGGTCGAATCGTGTGCCGCAACGGCGCTGCGCACGAAGGCGGTGCCCGACGTACCGAGCGATACGACGGCATCGTCGCCGGCATCGACACCGACCGCCGCGGCGGCGTTGTCGCCCGCACCCGGACCCATCACGCGGGCGCCCCATTCGACGCTCTCCGCCGGCCCGAGCACGCGGGGCAGCATCACGTCGCGGCCGAGGGCAGCGACCAACAGATCGCGCCGGTATTCGTTGCGTTGCGGGTCGAAGTAACCGGTGCCCGACGCGTCGGAACGGTCGGTCACGAGATCGGCCAAGTTGTTCGATCCACGCAGGCGCCACATCAGCCAGTCGTGCGGCAGGCACACGGCAGCGATGCGACGTGCAACGTCGGGTTCGTGCTCGGCGATCCAACGCAACTTCGTCACGGTGAACGAAGCAACGGGCACCGAACCCGTGGCACGGGCCCACGTCTCGGCCCCGAACTCGGCGACAAGTTGTTCGGCGGCTTCCGCCGAACGCGTGTCGTTCCACAGCAGTGCGGGTCGCACCACCGAACCGTTCTCGTCGAGACAGACCGCCCCGTGTTGCTGGCCGCCGATCGACACCGCCGCAACGTCGTCGAATCCGCCCGCTGCAGCGATCGCTTCGTGCAGTGCACGTTCCCAATGCGCCGGGTCGACCTCGGTGCCGTCGGGATGTTTGGCCGCACCACGACGTACGAGCCGGCCCGTTGCCGCATCGCGGACGACGACCTTGCACGACTGCGTCGAGGAGTCGACCCCCGCGACGAGGGTCATCTCAGCGAACACCCATGATGTGTTCGACGGCGAGCTGCTGCAGACGCACGAATCCGTAACCCTTTGCGCCGGCCGCGTCGACGTCGAAGTTCGCGATGGCAGCGTCGCCCAGAATCGATGTCGCCGTCTCACCGGCCGACAGCGTGGTTGCCGACAGTTCGGCCACCTGCGATTCGGCGAGCGCGGCCTGCACCTCGGGGTCGGCACGGAACGCCGCCGCACGGCTCTTCAACAACAGGTACATGCGAATGTTCGCAGCAGCCGACTTCCAGACCCCGTCCATGTCTTCGGTACGAGACGGCTTGTAGTCGAAGTGCCGCGGCCCGTCGTAGGCACGCCCGCCCGCGGGTCCGCCGAACTCGAGCAAGTCAACGAGGCTGAACGCATTGATGAGGTCACCGTGGCCGAACACCAGGTCCTGGTCGTACTTGATTCCGCGCTGGCCGTTCAGGTCGATGTGGAACAACTTGCCCTGCCACAGCGCCTGGGCGATGGCGGTGGTGAAGTTGAGGCCCGCCATTTGTTCGTGACCAACCTCGGGATTCAGGCCGACGAGATGCGAGTGCTCGAGCCGCTCGATGAACGCAAGTGCGTGACCCACGGTGGGCAGAAGAATGTCGCCGCGTGGTTCGTTCGGCTTGGGTTCGATGGCGAAGCGAATGTCGTAACCCCGCTCGACGACGAACGACGTCAGGGTGTTCATCGCTTCCGCGTAGCGGTCAAGCGCGGCGCGCACGTCCTTGGCGTGGTCGTACTCGGCACCCTCGCGGCCGCCCCACAACACGAACGTGCGCGCACCAAGGTCGGCGGCGAGTTCGATGTTGCGCAGCACCTTGCGCAGGGCGTAGCGGCGCACGTCGCGACGGTTGCTGGTGAACCCGCCGTCCTTGAAGACCGGGTGGGAGAACAGGTTCGTCGTGATCATCGGCACGCAGATGTCGTGGGCCTTCAACTGCTCCTTGAACCGCGCAACGATTGCGTCACGGTCGGATGCGCTGCTGCCGAACGGAACGAGGTCGTCGTCGTGGAACGTGATGCCCCACGCCCCGACTTCGGCGAGTTTCTCGACCGCATGCATCGGGTCGAGCGGCGGTCGAGTGGGTTCACCGAAGGGATCGCGCGCCTGCCAGCCGACCGTCCACATTCCAAAGGAGAACTTGTCGGACTTCGTCGGTTTCGTGGTTTCGGCCATGCCGACACAGTATCCGTGGCGGTGTTGATTCCTATCCTGCGGTCGCGGCCACCCGAGCGCGCAGATTCAACAATTGACGTCTCAGCATGATGCCGTCGCCCGGTCCGAGAAACAGACGTTCGAACAACCGTCCACCCGGCAAATTGACGCGGGCCCGCACACGTGTCACCAGCCGCGTTCCGCTGGGGTCGTCGCGCAGCTCGTACGCAAGGACGAAAACAATTCGCCCGCCGGGACGAATCCGAATGACGAACGCATTCGGCGGCTCGACCACCGCTGCCTCGAAGGCAATCGGCCCTCCCGGCACGGGGTCACCCACCTCGACGTTCTGCCACTCGGCGACAACTCGCCGCGCACTTCGCCGGCCAAGGTTGTCGATCCAGTCGTAGCTGTACCAACCCGCGCGCCCGAACCCCATTTGGCGCAGCCAAGGAAAGACGTCACCGGGCGGGGCTGAAAGCGTGATGCAACGCGTGGCGATGATGCGCGCGTCGGGACACAGGTCGTCGCCAACCACCGCACCGGCGACCTCGGCATCGGTCGCACCCCATCGTTCCAGAATCACGACGACGAGTCAGCCCGCGACGGCCACAACAAACACAAGATCCATACGGCGGTGATTCCCCGCACCGACCACGCGAGCGTGCGCAGCAGGTTGGCGTTCATCAGACGATGGTGCACCGCGGCGTCGAATCCGTCGGCCAGATCGCCGTGCGCCGGTGCCGACCAAAAGCCGCTGATCACCAGGACAACCGCCATTGCCACCGCACCGATCGCCACGGGTACCCGCAGCCGGCGTTCACCTCCGAAGAAGGCAAACCACAACAGCGCGAGCAACGTCAGCCCCTCGGTGAGCCACGGCACCAACAGCAAGCGTCCGATGCGTTCAACGTGGGCCGCCTGAAACTCGACGTACGTCGCCTCGCCGACCTTTGCGAAGAGGGGATAGTGGACGTAGTGGATGGTCCAGATGAGGCCGACCATGAACCACGTGGCGGCGAAGTGCGTGATTGCCACCCCGCGCACGGAAATTTTCGAAGTGTTCACGTCGGGACCCTAACCCGACCGAAAATCACCTCACTGATCGAGCGCCTGCAATTCCGCGCGCGTGTACCTGACCAGCCGAAGCGTGCCGTCGTGCAGGATGTGCAGTTCCTTCACGTCCTTGCGCACCGCCAAGCCGGTGAAGTGCTTGTCGTCACGCTTCAACGCGCCGGCGCTCTTTGCTGCGTCCATGCCGTCGCTCAACGACAGGCCGGGCCAATGCCGGTCCATGAACGCCGCGGTGAATCCGCGACCCACCGGAATCCAGTGACAGTGGTGGATCATCTGCTTGATGCCGTAGTTCGTGAAGCCGTACCGCACGTCCGGCGGCAACGCCTCGGGAACGTGAGGATTGGGTTTCGGGGGTGTCGGGGTGTTGCTCATGTGATGCCTCCATCGCACCCGGCGTTGCCACCGTGTCTCGTCGCTCACGCAACGAAATCGGTTGGCGGATCGTCAACGGGCCGGGTCCCTCGGATCCTCTGAATGGACAACAACGAACTTACGCGGGGGGTGTGCGCGACGAACTTCCGCATCGCTGAAGGTGATATTTTCGCGAATGGTGTAGCCGTCAGCGAGGAGTCCACATGGCCCTATTGCCAATTTCGAAGGACCCGTTCGTTCTCCCGACGGATCGGGACATGCTGCCGTCGGAGCGACGCAAGTTCGTCTTCACGCATCGCACCTGTGTTCTTGGCTATGCGAGGAAGAGCGACGGCCCTGCGCAATCGGTCGTGTACTACATACCCACCGATGACGGCGATCTCCTTGTCGCAACCATGGGGGCCCGAGCAAAGGCGAAAGCAGTCGAGCGACTCGGGAAGGTCAGTCTCCTCGTCCTGGACGAGAAATGGCCGATGGGTTATCTGCAGGTGTACTGCACTGCAGTCGTCGATCGGGACCCCGACACGATTGTCGACGTGATGATGGCCGTCGCCGGCCGCATGTCGGGTACGCCTCTCGGCGATGATGCACGCCCCTTCGTCGAAGCCATGGCCAAGGAGGAAGGTCGCGTCGTCCTGCGTTGCACCCCATACGCCACGTTTGCCACACCACCGCGCCATCTCCATCGCAACGATCAGGAAGAGAAGGTGACTCACTGGCTCTCGGGGTCAGTTCCGTGGGATGCCGCCGACCCCGCGTAGTCGGGTCACCACTTGCTCGCCATTCGGAAAACGCCACTCCCAGTAGCCTCTCCGTAGATGACGCGGTGTGTGTCGGAGTAATTCGCACCACATTCCGCATCATCCCCGCCTCCGTAGCTCAGTGGATAGAGCGACGGTTTCCTAAACCGCAGGTCGCAGGTT
>CAYFNP010000128.1:0-5075 GCA_964344425.1 uncultured Bifidobacterium sp.
CACCGAAGTCGTGCGGAACGAGCAACACCTGACCCGTCACGACCCCGTGGGGCGAAAAGACAGCGTTGTAGCGCTCCATCAGACGGCTCTGGCCGATGGCAGCGAGTGCCTGCAGCGTGCCGACGTCGCCGGGGCGTTCGCTCAAACCGAGCGCAGCCACGCCGGCAGCTACCGCACCACTGCTGACCAACAACACCTCGTGGCCGGCCTTGCGCAGGCGGCTGACCTGGTCGGCGAGCGACGCGAACATGGCGGCGTTCAGCGAACCGTCGCCGTGGGTCAACGAACTCGTACCGATTTTTGCAACGACGCGCATGTCAGAGATCCGCCGTGTACTCGAAGGAGAAATCACCGATCCACACCACGTCACCGTCACGTGCACCTGCGCGCGCGAGCAGACGACCGACGCCCATCTTCTTCAGGCGTTCGTCGATGTAGTTCAGGGCCTCGGGTGAGGTGACGTCGTTCAACGCCACCGACCGCTCGGCGTTGCGGCCAATGACGCGGAATTCGTTGTCGCCGAGACGTTCGATGTGCGTGCCCTCGGGCTCGGGGCGCAGGATCACCGTTGCCTCGCGCACGGGAATGGCCGCGCGGGCTTCGTGGACGAGCTGCGCCAGACGGCCGACCACGGCGCGGACGCCCTGGCGCGTGACCGCCGACATCGACGGGCCTTCCCACGTGGCAAGCGTGGCCGGGTCGGCAACGTCGACCTTGCTGGCAACGACCAGACGGGGCCGTTTCAACAGTTCGGCGTCATAGGCGCCTAGTTCGGCGAGAAGAATTTCGAGTTGGCGCTCGACGGGCATCGCGTCCATCGGCGCAAGGTCGACCAGAACGCACAGCACACGCGCGCGTTCGATGTGACGAAGGAATTGGTGACCGAGTCCGCGACCCTCGCTGGCACCTTCGATGATGCCGGGAATGTCGGCGACGACGAACTCGGTCGAGTCGTCGACGCGCACGACACCGAGGTGCGGCTCGAGCGTGGTGAAGGGATAGTTCGCGACCTTGGGCTTGGCAGCCGAGATGGCGCTGATGAACGTGCTCTTGCCCGCGTTCGGAAACCCGACGAGGGCGACGTCGGCCATCAACTTGAGTTCAAGCTTCAGCCAACGCTCGGTTCCGTACTCGCCCTGTTCGGCGAACTTCGGTGCGCGGCGTCGGTTCGAAAGAAAACGGGCGTTGCCGCGTCCGCCGCGCCCACCCGCGACGGCCTGCCAACGGTCGCCATGGGCGACAAGGTCGGCCAACACTTCGCCCGAGTACATGTCGCGGACCACGGTGCCTTCGGGGACCCGCACCTCCATGTCGCGGCCGGACCGGCCGTGCAGGTCCTTGCCCATGCCGTTCACGCCGTCCTCGGCGCGCCGGTGCGGATGGTCGCGGAAGGCGAGCAACGATGCAACGTTGTGGTCGGCGACGAGCCAGACGTCGCCGCCCCTGCCACCGTCGCCCCCGTTCGGGCCACCGAACGCAACGGGGCCCTCGCGTCGGAAACTGACGCAACCCGCGCCCCCATCGCCGGCGCGCACGTTCAATTGGCACTCGTCGACGAAGACACTCATGGCTTGATTCAGGCTAACGCTGGGCACGCGTGACCGATCGGCAATTACACCCGTGACCTAACGTCGGTGGCAATGGACGACACGCGCGCACGGGTCTGGGCCTCCACCATGGCGGGTCACGTGTTGGGTCACAGCAGCGACGCGGTGCGCTTTGCCCACTCCGACTCGTGGACCGCGGTCTCTGCTGAACGGCTCGTACACCGCGAACTTCGCGAACAACACGAGAACTCGATCCTCGCTCCCGGGGCGACGCGCGCCATCGGGGCGGGCTCCCGTCAGCGGGCCGAAGAGCCCGATCCGTTCCGTACGTGCTTCGAACGCGACCGCGACCGCATCCTGCACGCCGCGGCGTTCCGCCGCCTCGCAGGCAAGACGCAGGTCTTCGTTTTTCCCGACGACCACCAACGCACGCGCCTCACGCACGCCCTCGAAGTTGCACAAGTTGCCACGGCGATTTCACGTGCGCTCGGGCTCAACGTCGCGCTCACCGAAGCGATCGCACTCGGCCACGACTGCGGCCACGGACCGGGTGGTCACGCCAGCGAAGACGCACTCAGCCCGTTCGTTCCGGGTGGCTACGACCACGCCCAATGGGGCGCCGACGTCACGCTTGCGTCACTCAACCTCTGCCGCGAAACCCTCGACGGCATTCGCAATCACTCGTGGTCGCGACCCGCACCGATGACGCCCGAGGGCGAAGTCGTGTCGTGGGCCGACCGCATCGCCTACGTGTGCCACGACTTCGAAGACGCGGTCGACGCGCGGGTCGTCTCGCCGAACGACCTTCCTGTTGCGGTGCGTGAACGGTGTGGCGTCACGCGCGCCGGACAAATCTCCGCCTTCGTCAACGGCATGCTCGACGCAGCGAGCACCACCGGTCGAGTGGCGATGACCACCGAACTTGCCGAGGCGCTCGGTGCATTCCGGCAGTTCAACTACGAGGCCGTCTACCTGCGACCCGAATCCCAGGCCCAGGCCGCGGCGGTCATCCGTGTGCTCCAGGCGTTGGTGGGCCACTACTCGGCGAATCCCTCGGCGTGTCCGGCAACGCGGTCACTCGATGCCGACACCGGGTCAGACGAGATGATGCAGGCCGTCGTCGAATACGTCGGCGGAATGACAGACCGGTACGCCTTTCAACAGGCGGTGACGTTGCTCGACTGGAGTCCGTCCGACCTGCCGGTCGGCATCGACTTCAGGTAGTCGGCTCAGCCGACGGTAACGATGTCGACGACTTTGCGTCCGCGACGCTCGCCGAACTTCACGCTGCCATCGGCCAACGCGAACAGAGTGTCGTCCTTGCCGATGCCCACGTTCTTGCCGGGGTGCACGCGGGTGCCGCGCTGACGCACGAGAATCGCACCTGCGGTGATTTGCGTTCCGTCGAACACCTTGACGCCGAGGCGCTGCGCATTCGAGTCACGACCGTTGCGGGTTGAACCGCCACCTTTTGTCTTTGACATGGTTCAGCCTTTCGCGATCGAGGTGATTTCGACGACGGAGTACTTCTGACGGTGACCGTAACGCTTGCGCTGGTTGGTGCGGCGCTTGTAGGTGAAGCCGTCGATCTTCGGGCCCGACGCGGTGGCGATGACGCGACCGACGACCGAGGCGTTCTTCAACTGGTCGGGGGTGGCGAGCACGTTGTCACCGTCGACCACGAGCACGGGAGCGAATCGCACCTCGGTGCCGTTTTCGACGCCGAGAAGTTCGACCTTGACGGTCTCGCCCTGGGCGACCTTCTCTTGTTTTCCACCGGAGGCGATCACTGCGTACATAGCGGCTTCCGAGCCTACTGGCGACGACCCGACCGACCAACCTTGTGCCACGCCAAAGGGCCGCTGGATAAATCAGCCGATCAGGCTGTGGTCGACCTTGATGCCCCTGCCCTCGCAGTCGGGGCACTGGCCGGCGAAGCTGGTGAGCAGGCCCTCGCCGATGCGCTTGCGGGTCATTTCGACCAGACCGAGGTCGGACACGTCGAGCACCTGCGTGCGGGTCTTGTCGCGCGACAGGGCGGAACGGAAGGCCTCGACCACCTTGCGGCGGTTCTCCTTCACCTCCATGTCGATGAAGTCGATGACGATGATGCCGCCGATGTCACGCAGGCGAAGTTGCAGCGCGATTTCCTCGGCGGCCTCGAGGTTGTTGTGGAACACCGTTTCTTCGAGGTTCGAGGTACCGACGTTCTTGCCAGTGTTCACGTCGATGACCGTGAGGGCTTCGGTGTGCTCGATGATCAGCGAACCACCCGAGGGCAACCACACCTTGCGATCGAGCGCCTTGTGCAACTGTTCGTGCACGCGGTAGTGCTCGAAGATCGGCAGGCCCGAGCCTTCGGATTCGCCGTCGTCGCCGGCTGCAGTGGCCGTGGCCGAGTACAGCTCGACGCGGTCGGCAAGTTCGGGATTGAAATCCGACACGTAGCCCTTGACATCGTCGAACAGTTGCGGGTCGTCGATGACGACGCCGCGGTACTCGGCGTTGAACTCTTCGCGAATGACGCGCACGGCAAGGCTGGGCTCCCGGTACAGCAACTTCGGGCCGTTCGCCTTTTTCGCGGCCTCCTCGATGCGCGCCCACTCGTCGAGTAGACGCGCCATGTCGGCGCGCAGTTCGGATTCGGTGGCGTGTTCCGCGGCGGTGCGCACGATGAGGCCGTGCTCGGCTGGCTTGACCCGGTCGAGAACCGAACGCAGACGTCGACGCTCGTCGTCGGGCAGGCGCTTCGAGATGCCGTACGTCTTCGAGTTGGGAATGAGAACGACGAAACGGCCCGGCAGCGACACCTCTTGGGTGAGCCGGGCACCCTTGGCGCCGATCGGGTTCTTCGTGACCTGGCACAGGATCATCTGTCGCGCCTTCAGGATGTCCTCGATGCGGCGGTCCGCCGCCTTTTCGACGATGTCCTCGGCGTCGTACTGCACGTCGCCCCGGTACAGCACCGCGTTCTTCGGCGTGGCGATGTCGACGAAGGCAGCCTCCATGCCGGGCAGAACGTTCTGCACACGACCGAGGTAGATGTTCCCGTGGATCTGCGAGACGTCGTCGGCCGGACGGCTGACGTAGTGCTCGATCAGCTTGCGACCCTCGAGCACCGCGACCTGGGTCAGGCCCTCGCGAACCTGCACGCACATGAGGTAACGACCCACCGGACGACCGTCACGGGTGCGCCCGCGGCGACGCTCGACGATTTCGGCGTCTTGAACCGCCGTTGACTGACGTTGACGACCGCCCTGGCCGTTTTGATTGCCCTGGCCGCCACCGGAGCGGCCACGACCGCGACCTCCGCGACGCCGACGGTTGCCGCCCGAGCCCGATTTCTGGCCCGACTGCTGCTGGCCGGACTCTGGCTTAGCCGGTGACGCTGTCGGCGCTGGCGCTGGACGGGTGTCGCCGATTTGGGGACGACGACCGGGGTCGACAGGTTCACGCGGGGCCTGTGCGGGTGTGCCGCCGCCCTGCGCGGACGCCGCAGAGTCGCCTTGGCGTTGCTGGGAGTTCTTG
>CAYFNP010000129.1:0-5033 GCA_964344425.1 uncultured Bifidobacterium sp.
CGCGTCACCGCGGTGACGCGCTGCTCGAGGCCCTTCGCGCCGGTCTGGTGACGGAAAGCGACGTGCGACGGTGCGTGGGGAACCTTCTGTCGGTCATGGAGCGCGTCGGCGCGCTCGACACCGAGCCCGGCCCCGAGACGACGAACGACGACCCGGTCGACCGTGCCCTGATCCGCCGCGCCGCGGCGGCCGGGATGGTGCTTTTGCGGAATTCCCCCGCACGAACCGGTGCACCAGTTCTGCCGTTGGTCGTTGCGCCCGGAACCCGCGTCGCAGTGATCGGCCCGAACGCCCAACAGTGTCGCGCGCTCGGCGGCGGCAGCGCGCTCGTCACACCGACCAGCGTGTCGCACCCGCTCGCGGCATTGCGTGCCCGCCTCGAACCGCTTGGTGCGGTCGTCGAACATGAACTCGGGTGCGACATCAACAAGCGGTTGGCCGAGCCGCCGCGCGAGTTGATGTCGAACGTGACTCTCGAGGTGTTCGCTTCGCCCGATGACCTCGACGACTCATCGGCCAGCCCGATTCACGTTGCCGAGCCGGCGTCACTCAACCTGATGTGGTTCGAAGACCCTGCCGGCCGCAAGGGCACCAACTTTTCGTTCGGCGCGCGGTTCTCCTTCGATCTGCGCGCCGATGCGAGCGGTGACTGGACTTTCGGGGTGCAGACGGTCGGCCCCGCGCGCCTGTTCGTCGACGGAGAATTGCTCGTCGACAACGCGTCGTCACCGAGCGGTGCCTCGTTCTTCGGTGCGGGTCGCGAGGAATGCCGCGGTTCGGTTTCGTTCATCGCCGGAACGAATCACAAGGTTGTCGTCGACGTGTACCAGCACCCGGGGAGTTCGAATCTCGCCGGCGTGAACATCGGCCTCGGGCGACCGGTATCCGATGACCCGGTCGGCGATGCGGTCGGTCTTGCCGCGCGCAGTGACCTCGCGATCGTCGTCGTCGGCACGAACGAAGACTGGGAATCCGAGGGTTGGGACCGTGCAGACATCGACCTGCCCGGCGAACAAGATCGTCTCGTACGCGAGGTCGCGCGCGTCAGCCCACGCACGATTGTCGTCGTCAACGCCGGTTCGCCGGTTGCCATGCCATGGATCGACGAGGTTGATGCGGTCCTCTTCACCTGGTTCGCGGGCCAGGAGATGGGTGACGCGATCGTCGACGTTTTGTTCGGCGACGTCGAACCGCAGGGTCGACTTCCCGTCACGTTCCCGCGACGCATCGAGGACACGCCGGCGAGCGAGTTCCACCCGGGGCGCGGTGGCACGGCGCAGTACCGCGAGGGTCGCCTGATCGGTTACCGCCACTTCGACACGGTCGGGCGAACGCCGTTGTTCCCGTTCGGTTTCGGTCTCGGCTACGCCGATGTGACAATCGATAGGGCGCGACTCGTCGACGATTTCACGATCGACGTCGACTTGGGCAACGCGACCGCACGCGACGGCGTTGCGGTGGTGCAGGTGTACGCGCACGTCGTCGACCGCAGCGACCTGCCGGACGATGAGCCCGACCAACGCCTGGTTGGCTTCGCCCGTTTCGACGTACCGGCGGGTCGAACACTGAACGGAACCGTGCGCCTCGACCCCGATGCCTACCGATTCTGGAACACCGAAGCCGATGCATGGGATCTGCGCACCGGTGCGGTCGAATTGCGCGTTGCCACGTCGTCACGCGACGTTGCGCACCGTTTGGTACGGCCCGCCGCACAGTAAGACGCGGCTCAGGCCTCGAGTGCGTATTCGGGGTTGTAGATGCAGGGCCCATCGGGAGACGACACGAGTGTTCCTTCGGCGACGAGGAACCGACCGAGAGACACGCCGCCAATGCCGCGGCGCCCGGTCCAGATGAGGTTGATGGATCCGCTGTCGTCGCCGAGACGAACGACGAAGGTCGGCAGCGTGTCGCTGGGTCGAACCCGAACGCCCAACACCTGGCCACGGATCCGCACCCGCTGACGAAGTTCGGCGTCGCGGACGAGAACCGTCGGCTCGCGATCGACCGCGATGGGCACCCCGGCGTCGTGCGGGCGGCGACGCAGACGAAACATCAGGCGGTTTGGGCCGAACCGATGAGGATGCGCCGGACCTCGTCTTCGGCCTCGGACATCGCCAGCATGATCACTTCGTCACCGCGCAGCAGCACAGTGTCGCCGCGCGGAACGAGGACGTGACCCTCGCGGAGAACGGCCACGACGGTGGACTCGCGCGGAAACCCGAGCGCGGTCAGCGTCTTCCCGATTGCAGGAGAGTCGTCGGCGAGAGTGACCTCGGCGATGCGCGCGCGACCGTGTTCGAGAGAGAGGAGTCGGACGAACGATCCGACGCTGATCGCCTCTTCGACGAGTCCGGTCAACAGGTGCGGTGTCGACACCGACACATCGACTCCCCACATGTCGTTGAACATCCACTCGTTCTTCGGATTGTTGACGCGGCCAACGACTCGGGGAACGCCGAACTCTTGCTTGGCGAGGAGAGAGATGACGAGGTTGTCCTCGTCGTCGCCCGTGACGGCCGCGACGACGTCGGCATCGCGGCAACCGACACGCGCGAGCGTGTCGATTTCACATGCGTCGCCCTGCACGACTTCGACCGACGCGCCGATCGCCCGCGCCCGCGCAACCGCTTCGGCATCGTTGTCGACGATGCGAACGGTGTGTCCCGAGTTGCTCAGTTGTTCGGCCATGTAGCGTCCGACGCTTCCTGCGCCGGTGATCACGACTTTCATCAGTGGGTCCCTTCGGATGAGAACGTGCGGTCGAACTCGGTCAGTTGTTCTGCGGTGCCGAGAACGTGGAGGTTGTCGCCGTCTTGCGTGAGGTCGTTGGCGCCGGGGCGGCCGGCCTTCCCCATGCGGGTCAGCAACACGATGCCTGCACCCGATGTTTCGAGTTCGGAAATCCGTCGGCCGGCGGACCCACCCGTGACCCTTCGTTCCACGAGCATCGCCGACGCGGTGGGGTCGGTCCACTCGACCGAACCGTGCGAAGGCAGGATGAGTTGAAGAACCCGTGTGCTGGTCCACGCGACCGTGGCGACCGTCGAGATACCGAGTCGCTCGTAGATCGCGGCGCGCTTCGGGTCGTAAATGCGCGCGACCACGTTCTTCACGCCGAACATCTCGCGGGCAACGCGGGTGATCAGGATGTTCGAGTTGTCCCCGTTGGTGACGGCCATGACCGCGCTGTCCTCGGTGATCCCCGCGTTCTGCAGGATGTCGCGGTCGAATCCGACGCCACCGATTGTTCGACCCGAAAACGTTTCGCCGAGGCGGCGGAACGCGCTCGGCTTGCGGTCGATGACAACCACCTCGTGGCCCTGTCGGTCGAGTTCGCGTGCGACGGTCGAGCCGACGCGGCCGCACCCGACGATGATTGCGTGCATTGTGGTCAGTCCTTTCTGCCGGCCGGGAAGGTCGGTTCGGGGGATTCCGGTTCTTCCTCTTCGGAACCCATGTGCAGGGGCACCGAGACGACCGCCGTGTGCGGGCGGTGCAAGAGGCGGGCTTTCAGGGCGAACGCACTGCCGTTGTGCAGCCACTGCGTGCGCCATGACGTGACGAACTCGGGAATGACGACGGTGATGATGTCGTCGGCGTGCTTCTCGTCGAGCTCGTCGATGAAACGCAGCACCGGCACCGTGAGTTCGCGGAAGGGCGAATAGATCGTGTGAAGGTCGATGGGCACGCGGTAATCACGCCACTGCTGTTCGATTCTCTTTCGGTCCTCGTCGTCGCTTGCAACCGTGACGGCTAGGATGCGGTCGGGGTTCAGCGACTTGGCGTACTGAATGCCGTGGAGAACGCCCTTGTTGATGCCGCCGACGAGCACGATCATCGTGTGCGTTTCGCGGCGGGGCCAGTAGCCGGGTTCCACGGTCACGACCTTGCGGCCGCGCGCATAATGCTTGCCGATCTGTCGGAACCCGAGAACCATGAACGGGATCAGAATCGCGGGAATCCAGGCGCCTTCGGTGAACTTGGACACGACGACGATGACGGCAATCAATCCGGTGGTCGCTGCTCCGATCGCGTTGATCGTTGCGCCCAATTGCCAGCGAGGATTCTTGTGCCGAAGGTGATGTCGAACCATCCCGGACTGGCTGAGCGTGAAACCGGTGAACACGCCGAAGGCGTACAACGGGATCAGTTTCGAGATGTCGCCCTTGAACGCGACGATGAGGCCACTCGCGATGACGGCGAGGAAGATGACCCCGTTCGAGAAAACCAGACGCGCACCGCGGTTGAAGAACTGCCGCGGTAGGAAGCCGTCGCGCGCGATGATCGATGCGAGACGCGGAAAGTCGGCGTAGGCGGTGTTCGCAGCGAGAATGAGGATCGCGAAGGTAGCGATCATCGTCATCCAGAAGAGAACGCCCTTCCCGTTGTACAGGTACTGCGCCATCAGTCCGAGGCCGTTGCCGTCGCGCTCGCCGCGGAACGGCTTCAGATGGGCGCCGAGCACCGAGACTCCGAAGAAGCACGTTCCGAGGATTCCGCCCATCCACATGAGGGTGATCGACGCATTACGACTTTCGGGTTTGCGGAACGCGGGCACACCGTTCGACACGGCCTCGACGCCCGACAACGCGACTGCACCCGAAGAAAAGGCACGCAGCAACATCATGAGTCCGAGCGACTTGCCGCCGCGGGCAACCTCGCGTGCGTCGGCGCTGAGCATCGACTGCGGGATCGGGCCGACGTGTTGAACGTAGATCCGCCAGAAACCGGTCACGATGAGAAGGATGAGCATGGCAACGTAGAAGTAGGTGGGCCCGGCGAATGCGGCGCCGGACTCCTTGACACCGCGCAGGTTCATCACCGTCATCACGAAGATGCAAAGGAGGCAGATGGGCACGGTCCAGCGGGTGTCGAAGCCCGTAGCGGTGCGAATCGCCAGCACGCCGCCGGCGACGCTGACCGCAACGGTGAGGATGTAGTCGACGAGCAGCGACGCGCCTGCGACCAGCGAGGGCAGCACGCCGAGGTTCTCGCGGCTGACGATGTACGAGCCGCCGCCCGAAGGGTATGCG
>CAYFNP010000130.1:0-5012 GCA_964344425.1 uncultured Bifidobacterium sp.
AAGACAACGACGACGACCGTTCCCGCAACGACCACCACGGTGAAGAAGACCCCGAAGACAACGACAACTTCGACGACCGTTCCCACCACCACGACGACGATCAAGAAGAAGACACCGAAGACCACCACCACGACCGTTCCGACAACAACCACCACGGTGAAGAAGAAGACACCGAAGACGACAACCACGACCGTCCCGGCAACAACGACGACGTTGGTCGGAGCCGGTGACACTTACACGGCACTGCCCGACTCGGTGAAGGCCGAAAACGCACTGCGGGTCGTCACGCCGGCCGAGGTCGACAAAACCGTTCTCGTCAGCGGTTCCGGAACGGTGTGCCAGCCGGCCGGTCCGTATCTCGTATTCCTGCGGCCCGGGTTCTGCAAGGCGTACGTGGTCAGCCGCGCGACGAAGGGAAATCTACGCGTCATCACGACGCGCGTGTTGAAGACCGATGCGAAGCGGGGCGAGACGGGGCTGTCGGTCGAGACGCTTGATCCGCTGTACTTCGTCGGTGGCACGGCGAAGTTGAAGCCGGAATCCGAACGACTCGTCAAGAAACTCGCACTGTCAGCGAAGACCGCACGCGCCGTCCTCATCATCGGCTACACGGGCAACCTCACCTTCGACAAGGAAACCCAAACCGAACTTGCACGTCGCCGTGCGGCGGTCACCCAGCTCGCGCTGCAGGCCGAAGGCGTGAAGGGACCGTTCTCGCTGTACATGGCGGGTGCCGACGGTGCGGTATCCAGTGGAACCGCGGTCAGCGACCAGGACCAGAACCGACGGACCATCATCGTTCTCGTGTCCTGAGTTGCGTACTCTGCGTGTATGGACGCAGTACTTCTCATCGCAAGAATTCTCTTCTCGGTCATGTTCGTCATGTCGGGCCTGAACCACTTGACCAAGGCCGACCACATGGTCCCCTACGCGCAGATGAAGGGCGTCCCGATGCCCAAGTTGTCGGTGCAACTGTCGGGTCTTCTCCTGTTCCTCGGCGGCGCTTCGGTCATCCTCGGCATCTGGGCCGACCTCGGGGCCCTGGTGCTTGCAGTCCTCCTCGTCGTCATGGCCGTGAAGATGCACGACTTCTGGTCGCACAGCGACCCGCAGGCAAAGCAGGGCGAACTGATCGGCTTCATGAAGAACATCGGCCTCGCAGGCGGTGCCCTGTTCATCTTCGCCATCGCGGCGATGGAGAACTCGAACTACGGCCCGGCGATCACCGAGAGCCTCTTCAAGATCAAGCCCTGACGATCACCGTTCGCCGCGGTCGACGATCTTCGGGATCGCGGCCGGCACCCATGCACGCAATCGGGTGAGCATCGACTCGCCGTCGTTCTCGCACACCACCGCGTCGCGGTGCGGGGGTTTCACGAATCCGGCCCGAGTTGCCTTGTCGATGAAGGCAATCAATTCGTCGAAGAATCCGTCGTTGTTCAAGATGCCGCACGGCTTTTCCTGGATTCCCAACTGCGTCCAGGTGATCACCTCGAACAGTTCGTCGTAGGTGCCGAAACCGCCCGGCAACGCGACAAAGGCGTCGGCGCGGTCGGCCATCGCGGCCTTGCGTTCGTGCATCGTCTCGACCGTGATCAACGAAGTGAGACCGCGATGCGCGAGCTCCTTCACCTCGAGGGCGCGCGTGATCACGCCGTGCACCTCCCCGCCACCGCGCAACGCACCGTCGGCAACCGCGCCCATCAAGCCGACGTTGCCGCCGCCGTAGACAAGGGCGATTCCCTCACGGGCGAGCAGCTCGCCGAAGTCATGCGCGCAGCGCAAGTGCGACGGATCATTCCCATCGCTCGATCCGCAGTACACCGCGATCGCCGACAGATTCTTCATGGTCGATTCCTCAGACGAACTTCGCCCACATGTCGAGGGGCATACGTTCCGACCGCAGCGAGTTGATCGGCGCGGCTTCGTCGACGTGGCCGACCGACATGCCGCAGAACAACATCTCGTTGTCAGGAGCGCCGACGAAGTTGCGCACCGCGTTGTGACGTACCGCCCAGTACTCCTGGGCGCACGTGCCAAGACCACGCTCGACGGCGAGCAGCATGAAGGTCTGCAGGAACATGCCGAGGTCCGACCACTGGGGTTGGCCCATTCCGCGGTCGACGAAACAGAACATGGCGGCCGGCGCCCCGAAGAAATCGTTGTTGTGGGCGAACTGCCGACGACGGCCGTCTTTGTCGTCACGCGGAATACCGAGCGTTGCGTACATCTGCTCGCCGATGGTGAAACGGTTCGTGCGGTACGGCTCGCCGAGTTCGGCCGGATAGATGTCGTACTCGGGTTTGTCCATCGGTGGCTGCGCCGCGAGAAACTCGCGCATCCGGCCCATCGATTCTCCGTTCACCACATAGATGCGCCAGGGCTGCAGGTTCCCGCCGCTCGGTGCTCGTGCCGCATCGACGAGCAGACCCGTCAACACCTCGTCGGAAATTGCTTCGTTGGTGAATTGGCGCACCGAGATTCGCTTGTGCACCGCCGTCGTCACGTCCATGGGAAAACGCTAGTTGTCGTGCGCAGCGTTGCCCTAGCCTGCGACCCATGACGCAGCCCGACGACGAACCCATCGACGTCGCGCTTCGGCCGCTCAGTGATTCCGACATCGACTGGATCACGGCGGCGTGCCAAGACCCCGAGATTCAACGCTGGACCATCGTGCCCCGGCCCTACACCCGCCAACACGCGGTCGACTTCGTCGTCACGGGGGCGGGCGAGTTCCGCGTCCGTGTCATTTTCTCGACCCGTGACCTGCGACCGCTCGGCGTCATCTCGATTCATTCCGTCGACAAGAAAACGGGAACGGTCGACATCGGCTACTGGGTCGCACCGTGGGCCCGACGGCGCGGGGTCGCCCGCGGTGCGGTTCTGTTGTTGTGTGCCGAGGCCTGCACGGTTCCCGGGGCAAAATTCGTCACCGCACGTATCGCGGAAACCAACGTCGCATCACGACGCACGGTCGAATCCTGCGGTTTCGAATTGGTCGACATCTCGACGACGGAAACCTGCCCCGACGGCCAGGGCACCGCACCGACGACGAACTACCGACTCACTCTGTGACGAGTTCGTCGATCGCGGCGGCGAGTCGACGGTCGCGGTCGGTGACCCTGCCGACGTCGTGGCTGCGCAGTGCAATGGACACCTTGTTCCAACTGTTCGACCAGTCGGGGTGATGATCCATCCGTTCGGCAACCTCGGCGACCCTGTTCATGAAGCGCCACGCCGCCGCAAAGTCCGCGAACTCGAACTCACGACACAATGCGCCGTTCTCTTCGCGCCATGCGCCGTTGACGCCGGTCATTGCTCGTCGCGTTTGCGGGTGAACAACAGCGTCGAGGGCCGGTCGACCCGTTGGGTCTCGATTCCGAGACCGTGTGCGATGTAATGCGCAGCGACCGCCGCGACGATGCCGAACACACCTGCAGCCCGCGCATCCCACACGTCGGTTGCCGAATAGACGCCCGATGCGAGAAGGGCAACCAACGCGTTGGGCGTACTCGCAAGAAGAATGGTCGGAACCTCGTCCTTCATCACCGACACCAGCACGCCACCACCCACTGCCGAGGCGGTGCCCACGAAGATCGACGAGATCACCGGCAGTCCGGCGCGCAGACCGTAGGCCGTGCCGACGATCGCGAAGAGTCCCAGTGCAAGCGCGTTGATCAGCGTCACCAACGCGGTCACCCGCGAGATCCGCTCACCCAGAACCAGCACACCACCGATGACTCCGAGAACGGTGACCAGATACCACGGCGTCTTGTTCGCTAGGTCGGGGAGGAAATCCCAATTCACACGTCGAGTGTACGACCGCACGTTTCTTCGAAGCCGCCGCATTTCGCCTCGGGTTAGTGTGGCGCGATGGTCACGCCACGGGTGAAGGCGGCGGGCGGATTCGCCGCCATGAAGTACGTCCTTGCACGCGGACGGTCCGTCGGCACCGTCGCGTTGTACAAACGGCTTCGCAGCAAGAACGCCTGCAAGACGTGTGCGCTCGGCATGGGCGGCCAGGCGGGTGGCATGGTCAACGAAGCCGGCCACTTCCCCGAGGTGTGCAAGAAGTCGGTGCAGGCGCAGGCCGCCGACATGGGCCGCACGATCACCGAGGCAGATCTCGCGCGACTCAATCTTGATCAACTTGCCGCACTCACCAGCGCGCAGGCCGAGGCGATGGGACGCCTCACGTTCCCCATCGTGTGCGGCCCCGGAGACACCCACTTCCGTCGCGCGTCGTGGGACGAAGCAATGCGCATCGCCGGCGACGCTTTCGCCGCGACCAACCCAAACCGCACCTTCTTCTATGCGAGCGGACGGTCGAGCAACGAGGCCGCGTTCCTCTTGCAGGTCGTTGCGCGGGCCTACGGAACGAACAACGTCAACAACTGCTCGTACTACTGCCACCAGGCATCGGGCGTGGCGCTGAACTCGGTGTACGGCAGCGGCACTGCTTCGGTCTCGCTCGACGACTTGGCCTCCACCGAACTTGCCGTCGTCATCGGTGCCAATCCGGCGAGCAACCACCCACGTCTCATCACGCAGTTGATCAACCTGCGTCGGCGTGGTGGCAAGGTCATCGTCATCAACCCACTGTCCGAGTTGGGTCTGCACCGATTCCGCCTGCCGTCGCAGACGAAGAGCCTCGTCATCGGCTCGCGCGTCAACGATCTCTACCTGCAACCGCACATCGGTGGCGACATCGCACTTCTTGTTGCGTTGCTGAAGGGTGTCATCGAAGCCGGTGGCGTCAACGACACCTTCGTGAACCAGCACACCGACGACTGGGCCGCGGTGCGCGAATCGGTCACCTCGATGGAGTGGGACGACCTCGTCGAGCGCAGCGGAGTTCCCCGCGAGCAAATCGACGAGTGCGTACGCATGCTCTGCGAAGCCAAATCGGCCGTGTTCATGTGGGCCATGGGGCTGACGCACCACGTTCACGGCGTCGACAACATCCGCGCGCTTGCCAACCTTGCCCTGGCCCGCGGTTTTCTCGGTTCAGC
>CAYFNP010000131.1:0-5005 GCA_964344425.1 uncultured Bifidobacterium sp.
ATCGTCTCGGGCGGCAAGGGCACGGCGCAGGGCAAGATGGACGCGCTGCGTGCCGCCGGTGTGCGGGTTGGTCTCAACCCCACCGAGGCCGGCTCGTTGATGGCCGAAATCGTCAAGGGCCTGAAGTAAGCCGAACAAGGTCGACAGTGCCCCGCGCCCTCCTCAGCGTCTACGACAAGACGGGAATCGAGGAGTTTGCGCGGGGTCTTGTCGCGTCCGGGTGGACCATCGTCTCCTCGGGCGGCACGGCAAAGGCGCTGGCCGCAGCCGGAATCGATGTCACCGACGTCGCCGAGGTGACCGGTGTGCCCGCGATTCTCGACCACCGTGTCGTGACACTGCACCCCAATGTGCACGGTGGCATCCTCGCCGACACGTCGAAGCCCGAACACGTCGCCGACATGCAGAAGTACGGCATCGACGCGATCGACCTTGTCGTCGTCAGCCTGTATCCGTTCTCGTCGCAACCCGGTGTCGAATTGATCGACATCGGTGGTCCGGCGATGATCCGTGCCGCCGCGAAGAACTTTGCGCGGGTCGGTGTCGTGGTGGAACCTTCGCAGTACGCGATGGTGCTCGACGAGATCCGTGCGAACGGAGGTCTGTCGGCGGAGACCCGGCGCGCGCTTGCCGCGCACGCGTTCACTGCGACACGCGACTACGACTCGGCGATTGTCGAGTGGATCACCGACGGTGCATCACGGTCGGTTCATCTCGACCGCGTGTCGTCGTTGCGCTACGGCGAGAATCCACATCAGGACGGCACGTTGTACGAGGTTGCCGGTGGCAACGGTTGGTGGAGGGGCGCCGAGCAACTGGGTGGCAAGGAGATGTCGTACCTCAACGTGTTCGACGCCGACGCCGCGTGGCGTCTCGTCAACCGGTTCGACCAGCCCGCCGCGGTCGTGGTGAAACACGCCAATCCGTGCGGTGTTGCGACTGCGGCGAGCATCCACGACGCGTACGTGCGCGCGCACCACTGTGACCCGGTCAGTGCTTTCGGCGGAATTGTTGCGCTGAACCGCACGGTCGATGCGGTGACGGCGTCATCGATCAACGAGGTCTTCACCGAGGTGGTCATCGCTCCCGGTTTCGATGACAACGCTCTCGAGACTTTGCGCACGAAAAAGAACTTGCGCATCGTGCGCGCAGTCGCGCCCTCACCGGCCGACGTGGAACTTCGCAGCGTCAGCGGCGGAGTTCTGGCCCAGACGTCGGACGAAGTCGCCGACGACCCGTCGACCTGGAAAGTCGTCAGCAACGCCAAGCCGACCCCCGCTCAGCTCGCCGAAGCAGCGTTTGCGTGGCAGGTGTGCGCGGCCGTCAGTTCGAACGCCATCACCATCGCGAACGATTTTCGCGCGGTCGGCATCGGTGGAGGACAGCAGAACAGGCTCGATGCGGCGCGTCTGGCTTGCGAGCGCGCGGGGGAGAGGGCAATCGGAGGCGTTGCCGCCAGCGATGCGTTCTTCCCGTTCAGGGACGGCCTCGACATGCTCGCGTCGGCCGGCGTGAAGGTTGTCGTCGAACCCGGCGGCAGCGTGCGCGACGATGAAGTCATCGCTGCCGCGAACGAGCACGGAATTGTTCTGCTGTTCACGGGTACGCGCCACTTCCGTCACTAAACTTGCGTGAAATGGCCCGCATCACCGATCTTCTCGCTGCGGGGCGCACGTTTTCCTTCGAGTTCTTTCCTCCGAAGACCGACGCCGCCCAGTTGTCGCTCGGGCGCACCATCGCCGAACTCGAGGGCCTGAATCCCGGTTTCGTCTCGGTCACCTACGGTGCGGGCGGTAGCACCCGCGAACGCACCCGCGACCTTGTGCTGTGGATGCGCCGCGAGACGCATATTTCGCCGATGGCCCATCTCACGTGCGTCGGCCACACCCGCGCAGAAATCGATTCCATCCTCGACGCCTACCGTGCCGGTGGAATCGAGAACATCCTCGCGCTCGGAGGCGACCCGCCCACCGACCCTGCCGACGTGCGGCCGAGCGATTACAACTACGCGCTCGACCTGGTGGAACACCTGCGCGACAGCGGTGGTTTCAGCATCGGCGTCGCTGCGCACCCGGAGATGCATCCACGAAGCGCCAACCGTGCCGATGATCGTCGGTTCCTTGCCGACAAGCTGCGCGTCGCCGACTTTGCAATCACGCAGTTCTTCTTCGAGGCCGAACACTGGCAGCGTCTCGTCGACGAACTCGCCGCGCTCGGCGTGAACAAGCCGATCATCCCGGGCATCATGCCCGTGACCAACCGCGGTCAGGTGCAACGGATGGCCGAACTGTCGGGCGCTGCGTTCCCGGCGTGGCTCGCCAAGCGTCTCGACGGAGTCGACGACCCCGACGAAGTACGTCGTATCGGTGTCGATGCGGCAACCGAACTCTGCGCCGACCTGTTGGCAGCGGGGGCACCGGGCCTGCACTTCTACACGCTCAACCGGTCCACCGCGACGCGCGAGATCTACGCGAACCTCGGTCTGCCGGTCGCCTAGGGCTGGGTCAGTGGCAACCGAGACATCGTCCGTCGAGGGCACCGACTCGACCGCCGAGATCCGCGCACGTGCGGTGGTGCCGTACCTGCCCGGCCTCGACGGACTGCGCGCAGTTGCCGTTGTCGCGGTGATCTTCTACCACGCCAACCACGCGTGGTTGCAGGGTGGATTCCTCGGGGTCGAGGTCTTCTTCGTCATCAGCGGCTACCTCATCACGTTGCTGTTGGTCGCCGAGTCGACACGCACCGGTCGTATCAGCCTGAGGGATTTCTGGCTGCGCCGCGCGCGCCGCCTGTTGCCGGCGCTCTGGACGCTTCTCGTCGGCGTCACGACGTACGTTGCGTTCTTCAGGCGAAGCGAACTCGGGACACTGCGCGGCGATGTCGTTGCCGGATTCACGTACGTCACCAACTGGTTCCAGGTCCACACGGGCAGTTCGTACTTCAGTTCGTTCGCGTACGCGCCGTTGCGACACCTGTGGTCGCTGGCGGTCGAAGAGCAGTTCTATCTCCTCTGGCCGCTTCTCATGCTCGTCGTCATGCGCGTTGGTCGGCGCCGTTTGCCACTGGTTGGTCTGCTGTTCTTCCTTGCCTCGGTGGGAATCGCGGTGATGTGCGCAATCGTCTACCGCAGTGGGCCCATCGTCGATGCGACCGAGACGCCCGGCCAGTACATGTCGTTCCTCGGACGTGACGTGTCGCGCATCGACTTCGCGTACCTGTCGACGATCACGCGCATGGGCGGACTCTTCATCGGTGCCGCGCTCGGGTTGTGGTGGAGGCCGTGGTCGGTTGCCCGAGCCGCGATCGCGCGCAGGGGGGCGGCACTCGACTTCGTCGGACTGGTCGGCCTTGCCGCGCTCGGTGTGATGATGTGGAGGTTCCGCAACGTCGTCAGTGGAACCGAGGATGGGGCACAGGGTTACGACCTGTTGTACCGCGGCGGTTTCTTTCTCGTCGGCTTGGCTTCGATCGCGGTGATCGCCGCCGTGACGCACCCGACCGCCGTGCTCGGCCGTGCCGTTTTGGGTAACCGACTCCTCGTGTGGATCGGCCAGCGTTCGTACGGGCTGTACCTGTACCACTGGGCAATCTTCCAGTTCTCCCGCAAGCTCGCCGGTAATGCGCTCACGTGGCCGCAGTTCGTCGGCTTGATGGCGATCACACTGGTTCTCACCGAGTTGTCGTATCGCTTCATCGAGACTCCGGTGCGCAAGGGAAAGTTTTCGCTGTGGTTGCGATCGTGGCGCGGTGCGGAGACCCCGGAACGCCGACGTCATCGCGTGCGCATGGTCGTGACGGGAACCGTTGTCGCGGCATTCCCCGTGTTCGCCGTCGTGAACCTGTCGACGGCGAAGCTGCGCCTCGACGACATCAGCCAGAGCCTGGTCGACGCCGAGCAGTCGACGACGGACCTGATGACGCCGACCACGCCCGCGCCGGCACCGACCGACTCGACCGCGACCACCGTCGCGGCCGCGCCGATCGCACCGACCACGACGGCGGTGGTGAAGTTCGACGTTCTCGCCATCGGGGACTCGGTGATGCTCGGTGCCGCGCCCGAGATGTCGAAGTACGGCATCACCGTCGACGCAAAGAAGAGCCGACCGTTCAGGGCCGCCCTCGAGATCGTCAACTACGTGAAGTCGATCGGTGCCCTCGGCGACGAGGTCGTCATCCATCTCGGTACGAACAGTGCGACGACGCCCGAAACGATGAACGCCATCTTTGCCGCGTTGGCCGACGTCGACCGCGTCGTCGTGTTGACGGATGCAGTTCCCGGTCACAACTGGGAAGAGGGCAACAACAGCCTCATCCGCGCTTTGCCCGACACGTTCCCGAACGTCACCGTTCTCGATTGGAAGTTGCTCGTCGACCCCAACCCCGACTGGGTCTACGACGACGGCACGCACCTGCGACCAAAGGGTCAAATCGCCTACACCGAGGCGATCATGAAGGCCCTTGGCCGCCCGCTCGTTCCGGTACCCACCACTTCGACGACGATTGGGGACTAGGCCACGGGGGGACCTACGCTTTGCCCCCATGACAACCCCCGTACGAGTCGCGGTCACCGGCGCAGCCGGCCAGATCGGCTACAGCCTCCTTTTCCGTATCGCCTCCGGAGCCATGCTCGGTCCCGAGACGCCCGTCATCCTGCAGTTGCTTGAAGTCACGCCGGCGCTCGGCGCCCTCGAGGGCGTGAAGATGGAACTCGACGACTGCGCGTTTGCGCCGCTCGTCGACATCGTCTGCACCGACAAGGCCGACGTCGCCTTTGGTGACGCCGATGTCGCACTGCTCGTCGGTGCGATGCCCCGCAAGGACGGCATGGAGCGCGCCGACCTGTTGTCGGCCAACGGCGGCATCTTCAAGCCGCAGGGCCAGGCGATCGCCGCCAACGCGAAGAAGGACATCAAGGTTCTCGTCGTCGGCAACCCGGCCAACACCAACGCGCTCATCGCGATGAACAACGCCAAGGGCATCGACCCGCGTCAGTTCACCGCGATGA